>MNXL01000289.1:9751-10731 GCA_001871755.1 Anaerolineae bacterium CG2_30_64_16 | reverse complement strand
CTGGTTGGCGAATGCGCCTGGCACTGGCTGGCGGCGCATTATGGCCTCGCCGGCCTACGACACCAACGGGGTGCTGTTCGACGCCTCCTTTGGCGCCGGCTTCTGGCGCTCCACCGATCGCGGCGACACCTGGGAGCTGCGCAGCCTGGCCGGCGCCGAACTCGAATACCCGGCCGTGGCAATGAACGCCGACGGCACGCACACGATCCTGGTCAGCGAATACACCGGCCCGCCACCGAGGAAACTCTGGCGCTCGACCGACGATGGCCTCACCTGGCAGGCCACCGGTCTGAAGGAAAGCCTGGTCGCCTTCTCACCGGGGTTTGCGGCTGACCGAACGGTCTTTGCCCTGCAGCAGTACACGGAGGAGGACGGCATCCAACGCAGCACCGACGGCGGGGTCTCCTGGGAGCGCATAGGCGCCGGCAGTTTGCCGGCCGGGCAATACCAAGACTGGGACGGGTTAGCCATCTCGCCCAACTTTAGCGCTGACCATACGCTCGTGGCCTGGACGTACCGATCGGCACCGCACGGCGTTTACCTGTCCACCGACGCCGGCCAAACCTGGGTTGGCATCGCGCCACGTGTGTATGAGCAGCGTTTTGCCGCGTTCTCACCCAACTATGCCCAAGATCATCGTCTTTGGCGGAGCGAAGCGGGTTCCAGTGCGCACTTCCTGGTGACCACCGACAACGGCCAATCCTGGCAGGCGGCGGGCGACATGCCGGGTGCGACCGTCTACGGTCTGACAAGCGCCAGGCCGGGGAACGATTCTCCCCTGTGGGCGCTCACGCCCTACGGGCTATTGGCCACCAGCCCGACCGGCGATGTCCCGACTTGGCTGCTTGACTACACCAGCCTTTACGCATCTCAGAGACCGGGAGCACGGTCAGCGCTGGCCGTTTCACCCAGCTTCGCCCAAGATGGCACGGCTGTTGCCTACGATTCGATCACCACCGACGGCGGCCAGTCATGGCAAG
>MNXL01000289.1:0-9725 GCA_001871755.1 Anaerolineae bacterium CG2_30_64_16 | reverse complement strand
AACGTGCGTACCAGTGCGGCCGCCTTCGCGCCGGACTTCGCCCGCAGCCACGTCATCGCCATCGGGTGGAGCTCATCTGGTGGCAACCAGGGCGGCCCGTTTGCCCTGTCGGCAGACGGCGGCCAAACCTGGCAACGTTGGTGGCATCCGGTGGCGGCGCCGGTGGCGGTGGTCTTCGATGCGGCCTGGCCAACGAATCCCGCGGTCTATCTCGCCGGCGAACGGGGGCTGGTCCATTCCAGCCTCCAGGACTGGCAGCGAGCTGGCTGGTCGGTGGACTGGCAACGGGCCGGCGAGCCGGTGGGCTGGTTGAATGTCACCGGCCTGGTCAGCCGGGACGAAGGGAATCAGAGCGTCCTCTACGCCGCCACCAGCACCCATGGCGTTTACCGCAGCGCCGATGGTGGGCAGACCTGGGCCGCGTTCAACGCCGGCCTGCCCAGCGGTCACACCTGTAGACTGGCGAACGCCGCCGACCTGCTGGCCGTCAGCCTGTGCGATGGCAGCCTTTATCTCTGGCAAAGCGCGCTTGCGTCATGGCAACGCGTGGGCGACCCCGCGCCGGGCGGCATCAACGCCCTGCTATTGCAACGCGGACGGGCCAATGGAACAGCCTGGGTCGGCACTGCGAGCGGCCTCTACCGCACGACCTTCTCCGCACCCGTACTGACGCCGCGGCTGTGGTTCCCGCTGCTCTTGAGACAATAACCCGACGCGTCAGGCGCCAGGCACTGCCGAAGTGCCTGGCGCCTCATCTGACCGGCACCGCAGGGAGCTGGCGCAGGCCGGAAGTGCAGCGCAATCTGCGTGCCCACGAGGGAGGCCGCCTGCCTGAACGAGCTAGGCACCCTATACGACGTCAGGGGCCGGCTGGAGGTCGAGCGGCCGCAGCCAGGCGGCATATCCCGTAATGGGCAGTAGCTGAACGCAAATGCCCCTGAAAATCTGTCCGCGTTCGTCCGCGTTTGTCCGCGTCCTGTTTCGTTCCTCACGCCCTTCGATGGTCCTTCCGCCAACTTGCGACAGGCAACGAGTCTGGGGTGTAGAGACAGTGAGACGCGGGCGAGAGATGGGGCTACCTTTTGCTCGCGAGTGCGTCCTGTGGTATGATCGGCAGGTTCGTCGATCTTCCCGCGGGCATCGCCCGGCCACTATAGTCATGGGCCGGCCACGCCTGGGACATAATGAGGTTTACCCGACAATGCAATTCCCGCCCGAACTGTTGAACTCGATCGGCGTTGTGCTGGAAGTGATAGTGGCCCTGATTACCGCCTTGCTGGTCGCGTTCTGGATCAGCCTGGTCGTCTGGACCCTGAAAGATATCCGCTCTCGCACTCGCGACGTTTTTGCGTGGCTCCTGGTCATGCTCCTGGTGTTGGCTACCGGCCCGATCGGCTGGCTGCTCTACTCGCTGCTGCGGCCGCGCGAGACGATGGCCGAGGTCTACGACCGGCAGTTGGAAGAAGAAGCGCTGCTGCGCGACATCACGACCCGCCGCGCCTGCCCCCACTGCCAGGCCGTCACCGAACCGGAATGGCTGCTCTGTCCGCACTGCCGCACGGAGCTCCGCCGCAGTTGCGCCGAGTGCGGCCGCCCCCTGGACCTGAACTGGATCGCCTGCCCCTACTGCACGACGCCGGTGGGAGCGTCCACCAACCACCAGGGGGAGCGGGGATTTCCAATCCCTGAGACCGCGCCGAACGAGCAGCCCTTGTTGTTCGAACAGCCGCCCGGCGACTCGCTGCCCGCGGCCGAACTCGTCTACGAAGAGCCCGTCTGAGCAGCGCTCAACCGCCACTTCAATAGCCGCGCCTCGCCCTTCACAAGAGGGCCAGGCGCGGCTATTCCATTGCCTTTTCGCAGATTCCATGCTATAGTATCCCCAGAAGGCAGGTGACAATCCAATGAGGATGTCGGCAGCTTTCTGGAGATGCTGGACGCCAGGGGCTTTGAAGCGGCACAGGAGTGACGGTCATGGCTACAGAGATCATGGTTGACGGCGAGAACGTGGTGATTCCTCTGGAAGTCCTGAATACCCAGAACGATGGACTCACCGTGTTGACTTTGGCTCGCGGGGCCTATCTGATCATGCGTTCCGATCTGCTGGCATCCTATCCGCGTCAGCGGCTGCTTGAATTCAGCCAGATGGCGCGAGCCCTGGAAGAGACTCCAGGCTCTCAACAAGATCGCCGTTTTACCTCCCGGAAGCAGCAAGCGCTACGGGAATTGGGTCAGCAGGGATATCCAATATCGGATGGACTGGAATACGGCCTTCAGGCAATGATTAGGCCTGAAATCGAGCTGGCACAAGTCCGACGCGGTCTATCCACAATGGCCGGTTCGCTGGCGCAAGAAGTACTTGCCGAGCGGGACGAGCGATAGTGACCCTCTTCTTCTTCGACACCAGTGCGCTGGTGAAGCGGTATCACCTGGAGACCGGTTCTGATCGGGTCGATGCCATCCTTGAGGCCCGAGACAGCGTCTCGATCATCTCAGAGTTGTCGCTTATTGAGATGGCTTCGGCTCTGCAGCGCAAACGGAACCGCGGCGAGATTACACTGCAAGCCATGAACGATGCCCTGGCCAGGTTTGCCAATGACGTGTTGAGCGACTGGGTCGTAGCAGCTTTTCGCAGTGGCTTCATTCAGCAAGCCAGAGAGTTGGTGTTGCGGCGTGGCATCAGGACGCTGGATGCCCTCCAGTTGACCGCTGCGCTGGCGTTCAGCGGGGTATCACCGGTCTTTGTCTGTGCTGATGCCCGGCTACGTCAGGCGGCTGCGGAGGAGGGGCTGGCCGTGTTGGATCCAGAGGCGGCTGAGTGAAAACATGATGCCTTCTTCGCGAGGCACAGTCGCACCAGCAAACGCCAGCGCCTCGTCTCCCATCGCGGGGGCAAGGCGCTGTTTCTTTTCATCGACGTCTTCGCAGGCAGGTCTTTACCCCGCCCGACACTCCTGAATCGCCTCCACCACCACCTCGATATCGTCGCGCGTCAGGTTAGAGGCCGAGGGCAGGTACAGGCCGCGGCGGCACAGGTCCTCGGCCACGGGGAAGCGCTGCCCACGGTACTGGTCGAAGTAGATCGGCTGGCAGTGCATAGGGATGAAGAAGGTGCGGGTCTCGATGCCGCGCTGCGCCAGCGCCACCCGCAACTGGTCACGCGTCAGCCCGAACTCCTCGGTGAGCAGGATGCCATACATCCAGAAGACGTTGCTGGCCCAGTCCGCCTCGGGCGGGGTGACGACGCCGGGGATCTGGCGCAATAACCCGGTGTAGTAGGCCGCGTTGGCCCGCCGCGCCGCCACGAAGGTCTCCATCTGCTCGGTCTGGGCCAGCCCGACGGCCGCCTGCAGGTTGGTCATCCGATAGTTGTAGCCCAAGAACTTGTGCCAGAAGTGGCGCTCAGTGCTGAACGCATGATCGCGCAGGTTCCACGCCAGCCGGGCCACGTCCTCCCGGTTGGTGGTGACCATGCCGCCCTCGCCGGTCGTGATGATCTTGTTGCCGTAGAAGCTGAACGCGGCCGCGTCCCCCAGGCTGCCGACCCCGCGCCCTTTGTACCGGGCGCCGTGCGCCTCCGCGGCGTCCTCCAGGACAAACAGCCCGTGCTTCTGAGCCATCGCGCTCAGCGGGTCCATATCCACGGGGTGGCCGTAGGTGCGTACCAACGCGATCGCCCTGGTGCGCGGAGTGATAGCCTCTTCCACCTGGTTGAGGTCCATGTTCCAGGTCGCCATCTCGCTGTCCACCAGCACCGGCCGCGCGCCCAGGTAGGTCACCGCGTTGGCGGTGGCGATCATCGTAAAGGTCGGGATGATCACCTCATCGCCCGGGCCAAGTCCTGTCGTCGCCAGCGCCAGGTGCAATGCGACCGTGCCGTTGGCGCACGCCACGCCGTAGCGCGCCCCCACCTTCTCGGCGAACAGCGCCTCGAAACGGCCGATGTAGCCGCCGGCCGACGAGATCCAGTTGGTCTCAACCGCGTCGGTGACGTACTTCAGCTCGTTGCCGCTCAGCGTCGGCTCGCAGACCGGGATGATGCCGCGGCGCTGCTTGCCGCCAAAGCGCGGGATCGGATGCACGGCCATTTGCAGGGTCGGCTCCGGGCCGGGGATGATCTCCGCCAGGTCGCCCAGGTCTTCAAGTTTGAGTTCGCGTGGTTGTAACATGGTCTACAACTCCTTTTCAGGGTTGGGTAAGGATCAACGAGTAATTCGTATTGCGTGCAGCGTGTGAGGTGTGGCCGGGGTGGGGAAACGGAATACGAAATACGCACTACGGAATTCGTCAGCGCCTCATCAACGCCAGGCTCACAATCGTAGTCACATACTTCCATCCCCGCCGCACGTAATCGTCCACGTTTGCGCCGGTCTTGGATTCGCCGCTGAAGCGCGCGCCGCAGGTGTAGGGCACCTCCTCGACGCGCATCCCGAGTCGCTAGGCGCGGGCCAGCAAATCGATGCAATACTCGCCGTAGTCGCCGCGGAGGGTGATGCGACCGCATTCTGCCGGTTCGACTGGCTCACCGTGCTGGCCTGTCGGCAGATCGAACACGGTCCGCCGCGTGGCGATGAAACCGCTGGTGTAGTCGCGCACGCGCCACCCCAGCAGCAACGACGCAAACAGGTTGATGGTCACCGAGAACGCGCGGGCCAGCAGGCTGTGGCCCGGATCGCTGCCTCCCGGCACATAGCGCGATCCGAGCGCGATGTCGGCCCCCTCGGCGAGCCGGGCCAGCAGCGCCGGGATCACCTCGGGCGGCATTGCCAGGTCGCAGTCCATCCAGGAGACCGCGTCAGTGTCCGCGGCTCGGATGCCGGCCCAAATCGCCGAGGTCAGCCCGCGTTCAGTCGTCCGATGCAGCAGCCGGACGCGCGGCTCCCGCGCGGCGATCTTCTGCACGACCTGCCAGGTGCCGTCCGGCGAGTCGTCATCCACCACCAGCACCTGCACCGGCGTCTTGACGTGGCGCAGGATGCCGTCGATCAGGATCGGGATGTTCTCCCGCTCGTTGTAGGTGGGCAGGATGACGGTGAGAGACAAGGGTTGAGTGGTCATGGTTGCCTGTTGAATGCGTACTGCGTATTGCGTACTGCGTAAAACAAACCGCGCCCACGTGTCATCTCACACTTTTCGTCCTTCGTTTTTCGTTTGTGACTGCTCAGCCCTCCTGTCATCCCTCGGCTATGCTCGGGACAGGTTTTCGAGCGGAGCGAGAAATCTCGTTGTCGCTAGACAGAGATTTCTCCTCGCAGAAAACGCTCGTCGAAATGACAGGCTGAGCAGTCACTTTCATTTTACGTTTTACGTTTTTTGTTTTACTCGTTACTCACCACCCCCACCTCCCCACACACCGCCTGACCCGCGACGCCCGGCGCTTCGATCACCAGCCGGTACGTCCCCCGCGGCGTGATCGGGTTCAGGTTGACGTCGTAGTCGGCGCGGAGGATCTCGTTGGGGAGCCACCGCGAAGTCGGCCAGATGTGGACGGCGTCATTGCCCCGTTCCAGGCTCTGTCCCCACACCTGCCCGGCCGCATCCACCAGGCGCACGAGCGGGAAGATGTCGGCTGCGGGTGGCTGGCCGGGGGAGGTCCAGTAGGCCGTCACGTGCACCCAACCGCTGGGCGGGTGGAAGAGATCGTCTCGCGGAGACAGCGCATCCGGTTGATAAGTACAGCCCAGAAGGCGGAGATTGTCAAATGCGGCGTCGAGGCGCGGCACGTCGGCGGGCAGGGCGGACGGACGGTAGCCCTGCGCAAAACCATGGATGGCGATGCCGGCCGGATACGTCTCGGTGATCAACGGGTAGCGCGCGCCGAACCAACCCGCGACCAGGTTGCCCGGGTCCAGTTCCTGGTGATGCGATTGCACCAGCCAAACCGCGTCATACCCCGCCAATCCCTCGAGCGGCGCGTCCACCTGAGCCGGGTCGGTCAACCGGTCGGTGAAGGGGTAGAACACCGGCTGCGGCCCGTGGAAATAGCGTTCGAACGCCAGATGCACGTAGTCGGCCTGGATCACGACCGCGTCATTCGGCCCGGCGTGGGTCTGGACGAACGCCGCAGCCTCTCGCCAGGCCTCGCGCCGATTCTGAGGCGACCAATTGGCAGGCAACGCCACGAGCGCAGCGCCCAGCATCAGTGCCAGGCCGATGCCGCCGGCAAGTCTGCGCCACTGCCACAGCCACGCCAGGCCGGCGCCCCACGTCAGGCACAGCGCCGGGACCAGGAAGATGAAGTAGCGCGTCTCGGCGAACACGGTGCGGTCGCGGGTCAACAACAGGCCGCCGGCGAGGATGGGCAGGAGTAGCCAAAGGGCGAGGTGCAAACCTGGATATTGGATATTGGGTATTGGGTATTGGGTATCAGGTATTGGGCATTGTCGCCACCAATATCTAATACCTAATACCCAACCCCCCGCCAGCCCAAACACCCCCAACCCCCCTGCGATAATCGCCACCCACGTCATCGTCCGCCCCGACCAGCGCGGCCAGCCCACCGCGTAGACTTGCAGCAGACGCCAGAGCGTCGGTCCCATCCCCGCAAACGCCCGGCCTGGGGTCGCTTCGCCGCCGCTCACCAGCCAGGCCGACCGGGCCAGCGGCAGAAAGAGCAACCCGACGACCGCCAAAGCCGCCGCGCCCGTCCAGAAACGTCGCGGCGCCTCCGGTTTCCGCCGGTTCAGCCACCACGCCAACGCCAGCCACGCGCCGGCCACCGGCAGCAAGAACGCACTGAACAGATAGGTGTAGAGCGCGGCGGTGAAGCCGGCAATTGCCAGTAGGAGAGGCCAATAGGTATCAGGTATCAGGTATTGGGTATTAAGCCTTGGATGCCCAATACCTGATACCCAATACCCAATACCCAATACCCCGCACAGCCCGAACGTCGTCGCCGGCATGAACATGCGCGCCTCCTGGCTATACCAGACCAGGAATGGATTCAGCGCCAGGAGCAGCGCGGCCATGACGCCAGCGCGCCGGCCACCCAACTGCCGGCCGATGCCATACACGGGCAAGACCGCCAGCGCGCCGATCAGGGCGCCCAGCGACCGCACTGCGAAATCACCCGGCCCAAAGAGCGCGGTCCAACCATGCAACAGCAGATAGTAGAGCGGCGGGTGCTTGTCCTGCGTCAGCGTAAGCCCCACGCGCCAGATCTCGCTCGCGGGCTGCGCGGCCCAAAACGTGCTCATCACCTCATCGAACCAGAGGCTGTGGTAGGTGAGGTTGAAGAGCCGCAGGGCGAGAGCCAGGAGTAGAATCCAGGTTAGCGGGTGGCGGTAGATGGGTATTTTAAGCTTATGTCTACTATCTGCCATTTGCTATCTGCCATCAGCTATCAGCTATCGGGTATTGGGTATTGGGTATTGGGTATTTGCTGTGTGCGCTCCGTGCTCGGCCAGGCATAGCAGGGACAACCCCATCGGCAGATCGTGCCGGCGCAGCCAGCGCGCTTCCAGGGCCAGGACCTCGAAAAGCAGGCGATTGAACGGCCCAGGCAACAGCCACAGATCGTCGCCGCCCCGCCCGGTCACCCGTGCCAGCAGGCGTCCCACGGCCGCCAGGGGGAAGAGCACGCAGTTGGCGTAGGTCAGCCGGCGGAGCGTGAACCCGGCGCCGGTCACGAGTGTGGCCAGCTCCTGCTTCCGGTAGCGCCGCGCGCCGCCCCAGAAGCGGTCGTGCGGGCCGAACAGCCAGGGGTGCGCGGGGACGCGGATCAGCACCCGGCCGCCGGGGGCGAGCACGCGACGGACTTCGGCCAGGACCTGCGGTGGCGCGACGCCGCGCTGCTCCAGCAGATCCAACGCCAGCACCAGCGCGCAGGCGCCCGGCTCGAACGGCAACCGCGCGGCGTCCCCCAAAACCAGCGGCCGGAAGAAGACAGCGCGGTGATCGTGGTCCAGGCCAATCCGCCACGCGGCCCCGGGCAACTCAGCCAGATCCCAACCCGGCCCGCAACCGATATCCAACGTGCGCCCGCGCGCCTCCCCCAGCAGCGCCCACCCCACCCGGCGCATCCCCGCGGCCCACCAATGGCTCCGTCCGCGCTGAGTCAGCAAGCTCTGATAATCGGTCGATTTGCGCTGCATGGCGAGATTGTACCACAGGCTTGACGGAAGGCGCGATTAGTCCACCTTCGCTGCACCCAGGATCACGTGGTCTTGCCCTGGCGGCTCGCTGGTCACTGCCCGCGCGGCGCCGGCGGCCGGATCATACAACCCGACCTCGATGGCGAACTCCCCCGGCGCTGCGTCGGGAGGCAGTTGCAGTTGGTACTCGTCCAGGATCAGGTCGCCGGGGGTCCAGGTTGTGGTGGGAACGCTGCCCTGCCCTGGCCGGGCATCCTGCCCCGCCCACACGGCGCTGCCGTCCGCCCTGGCCGGCCCCAGCAGGTGGGTGAAGACCGTCCAGTCGGTCTCGATCACCGCGGTCGCCCGCCACCAAAGCTGCAAATAGACGATCTCGCCCGGGCGATAGACGGCCTGGTTCAGGTCGTAGCCGACCAGGGCGACGCCAGGCCAACGGCTCGATGCGGCGTAGCGCGGCCCGCGGGCCAACGCCGCGGCATCGGCCACGTGAAACGCCCGCGCGTAGACGTTGCCATCACGGTCGAGAAAGACTTTGGCCTCGCTCGCGGCCGGATACAGCTCGCGCAACAGCCGCCCCCCGCGGAAATCCTCGTGCTCGATGACGACATAGGTGGCGGCCCCAGCCTCGGGCGCGCCGAACGCGTGCCGGCCGTCAAAGTGCCGCACTGGCCGCCCTTCACGCCAGGCGAACGCCAGCGTCATGTCCCCGGCCGGCCGCGGCGTGACGTAGACCGGCGCATCCACGGGCAGTCCCAGCACGTACCCCCCGATCTCCCACAGCCCCTGGTCGTAGGCGTAGTACAGCGCGGGGCTCTGACCCCAACGGACGAAATAGGCGTTTGCGCCGAAGACGCCGCTTGCGGCCAGGATGGCCGCCATCACCGCGACCCGGCCCCACCACCGCAGCCGATCCATCTGAACAGCCAACTCCTCGGGAGGGGTGCCGCTCTGCCGCAGACGCCAGGGCACGGCCGCGGGCTGCGTGGCCGGCCCGCCATCGCGGCGTCCCAGGATCACCGCCAGCCCCAGCCCACAGAAGAGGGCGACGATCGGCGCCGCGCCCAGCGCCCGTCGGAAATGCGGCGCGTACTCGCTCAGCATCGTGGGGATCAGCATCAGCAGCCCGGCCAGGAGGACACTGAGCAAGGGCGCGGCCGCGCGCAAACGCGAGGATGCGCCTTCGCTCCCCCGCGGCGCCTCGCTCCCTCTCCGGGTCACAGTCCACAGCGCCCAGCCAATCCCCAGATAGAACGGGATGCTCATCAGCGCGTCCAGGACGGGCAGCCCCGGCACATTGTTGCGCGGGTCGGCATCGCCCCGGAAGCTGAACATGCCCAGCGCGGCGAGCAAATTCTGCCAGGGGCTGGAAACGTCCGCCGCGCCGCCCCCCACCGCGATCTGGCCACTGCGCAGCAACAGTTGATCGGGATGCCGCAGCCAGTTGAGCGCCAGCGGCGCGAGGATGACGAACGCAACGATCCCGGCGAGGAGGAGGCCGGTGACAGGGTGACAAGGTGACAAGGTGACAAGGTGACGGGGTGACATGGTGACACGGTGACACGGTGACACGGTGACACGGTGACGGGGTGACATGGTGACACGGTGACACGGTGACACGGTGACACGGTGACG
>MNXL01000108.1 GCA_001871755.1 Anaerolineae bacterium CG2_30_64_16 | reverse complement strand
TCGCTGCTATCCCGGCCGCTCCACCACAAACCGCATCCCATTCACCTCGCACGCGATACTACCTCGACAATGTTAGATTATCCTGTTAGCCGTCTCGTCATGCTGACCCGCCAGGAGCTAAAGCACGCTGGCTACAACGTGCAAGCTCCCTAAAGGGGGCTATCATACCCGTGGCAGTCCCCTTCAGGGGACTTTCACCTCGTAGCCGGATGGCTTCAGCCTCCGGCGGGCCGGGTGCGCGGCGAATCTAACATTGTCGAGGTACTTTAAATAGTTGGGCGGCGTGTTCTGCAACTGCCAAAGGACTTACGCCCAACTGTAGTAGTCGCTTTTGGGTTCTGAGGAGGCTATCGTACATGATCCCCAAATCACCCTTTGGCCGTACCGGCCACACCAGCCCGCGCACCATCTTCGGCGCGGCCGCCCTCTGGAGCGTGACCCAGGCCGAGGCGGATCGCGTTCTGGACACGCTGCTGGCGTACGGCGTGAACCACATCGACACGGCCGCCAGCTACGGTGACTCGGAGTTGCACGTCGGCCCGTGGATGGATCGCCACCGGAATGACTTCTTCCTGGCCACGAAAACGCTCGAGCGCACCTATCAAAAGGCGCGGGAGGAGATCCACCGCTCGCTGGAGCGGCTGCGCACCGACCACGTAGACCTGCTGCAGTTGCACTTCCTGGTCGATCCCGAGGAATGGCAGGTGGCGATGGGGCCGGGCGGCGCGCTCCAGGCCGCGCTTGAGGCGCGGGACCAGGGGCTGACGCGCTTCATCGGGGTGACCGGACACGAGGTGGCGGTTGCCGCCAGGCACATCCAGAGCCTTGAGCGTTTCGACTTCGACTCGGTGCTGCTGCCCTACAACTACCCGCTGATGCAGAACCCGCACTACGTGGCCGACTTCGAGGCGTTGCTGGCCGTATGCCGGGAGCGGAACGTCGCGGTGCAGACGATCAAGGGGTTGGCCCGCGGTCCCTGGGGCGACCAGCCCAAGACCCGGACGACCTGGTACCAGCCGCTGGAGGATCAGGCCGACATCGACCGGGCCGTGGGTTTCGTCCTGGGCCGGCCGGGCATCTTCCTCAACACGGCCGGCGACATCGATCTGCTGCCGAAGATCCTGGACGCGGCGAGCCGGTTCGCGGCCGCGCCGGGGGACGGGGAGATGGCGGCGATGATGGCGAAGCAAGGGATGACGCCGCTGTTTGTGTGAGCGTGTAACGACCGCGCTACATGATCCTGTTCACTGGCCGGGCACAAGGGCGAAATCGAACTCGCCCACTCTGTTCGAGTTGTCCGAAACGCCGTTGTCGTTCGCCCCCCGGACGACCCAGAAGTACTGGTGCGCCACGTCGCCGATGACCTCAACGGCCGGCAGTGGGGTGGCGCCGTCGTCCAGATAGACGAGCTCCTGATCATGCGCGGCGCCGTCGGCCGCGACGGCCGCGACCCAGGCGCCCTGGCCCGCTCCCGGATCGAAATAGGGCAGGTCCGCGCTCCGCCAGACCTGGTAGGTCTGGTTGGCTGCCTGGTGCAACCAGCTCAACCGGACCTGGTTGCCGGCCTGGGCGATGTCGAGGGCAGGCGCGACGGCCCACGCCACAAACTCCGCCGACCGCGTGTCGGCCGGCCCGCACACGACCCGGAACTGGCCGACATCGGTGTCGCGGGCGTGAAGGGTATCCAGATGCTGGACAGCGTTCTGGAACTGCGTACCGGCGCCTGCTGGAGGGTTTGGGGAAGGACGGGAACGCCAGGGCAGGAGATTCTGAGAAGCTCCGGTGGCCGAGAAATACGGCTCTGTCCAGCCAAGTCCCTGGAAACCGTATAGGGCGGTGGCATGCCAGGCGTAACTCAGCCGCGAATCGATCTCATCCGAAACAGCGGCAAGACTCGCTGACGTGAGGCGATTGGCCGTAGTCATGGTCCACATCTCGGAGCCATAGACCTGGTGATAGTAGAATGCTTTGTCCGCCTTTTCTATCCAGGAGTCGCCGTAAAGCCGGTCACACTCATCGTAGCTCCCCTCGAAGATGGTGAAGGATTCGAGCAGATACAGGTCTGTCGGCAACATGTGGGAGGGTATACTGGTGGGATTACCCCACGGAAATCCCGGATCCGGATCGCTGCCGAAGACGTGATCGACGAACCAGCCATTGACAAATGCCGACAGGCTGCGGCTATGGATGGCATCCAGGATGCTGTTCTGGGTCACGCGAGTGATTCCCCAATCGTACGAAAACCGATCCACGAAGATGCCATCCACACCCATGGCCGCCCACATGTCGAGATGTGCTTCCCAACTCGCGGGCGATGACCCGGTGACGGTCCACGTGGTTCCCCAACGCGTAGCGTTTATGTAGCCAAACGCCCGGGCGCCGTAGTTCTGGTGCAAGAGCTGGATGATCTCTGTAGTATTGACGTGGTCCCCGTGGGTGCTTTCCTCCACGCCCTCGCCGAATACGACCGTCTGGTACTGGCCGAACACCGCGGCGGCCGCGGCATTGTTCTGGAAATTCCCGTTCACCAACGATGGCCAGCCATAGTAGACCGCCAGGTCTGCCGGGCGAAGTGCTTCAGCGGCGGGTCGGTTGCCGACCTGTGCGACAGAGACACCGATCGCCCGGGCCTGGCGCGGCATCTGGGCGTCCTCATAGCTGCTGATGGGAGGGCCTGAGCCGGTTTCTTGAGCCACGGGAGCCGCTGTGGCGATGGCCGGCAGGGCGATCCACAAACAGACTGCCAGGATGAATACGGGACGGGTGAAACCTTGCACCGATAACGCTCCTTTGGTCCACGTTTGTTGCCCTGCTCTGGGCGCTGAACCATCTTCATGTCGACATCCGGGAAGAAAGCTGCCAGATATCCAAGATGAGGAAGGGTACTATCCCCTGCTGTACGCCAGCGCGGTCGCACAGGGGCGGAACCCCACCCGTTCGTACACCCGGCCGGCCCGCGCATCCTCGGCGACCAGGAACGCGATCTCGGCGCCGGCGTCGAACGTGACCTGGACCGCCCGGGCGGTGAGGGCGGTCGCGATGCCCCGACCGCGATAGGCCTCCAACGTCGCGATCCCCACCAACTCGGTGAGCCCGCCCAGCGGGGTGGTGAAGTCCGCCACGCCCACGGGCTGCCCGTCGAGTCGGGCCAGGAACGCGCCCGCGCCGGCCGCCACGCGGCGTCGTTGATCCTCTCCTTCCGCCGCGCTGGCAGAGGGCGCGTCGGGATTTCCGAATCCTCGCTGCTGCACCGCGACGCAGGCGCGCAGGTCGTCCATCGGCGCTGCGATAGTCAGTTGGGTGATCGCCAGGCCGGGCACGTCCGGCGCCGGCCGAAGGGTCTCGGGGGTGCAGATCAACAGCAGTTGGCGCCCTTCTTCTGCGAACCCGGCCGCACGCAGGGCCGGCGCCAGGTCAGGGGCGAACTCCTCGATGAACTCGCAGCGCGGCAAGCGCTCACGGGCGTGGAAGGCTGTGCATAGCGCGTCCAGCCGCTCTTGCAGGTCCCCGCCGACCGGTTCGACCGGCCGCGCGTAGTTGAAAAAGCGCAGCGGGTCGTGCGGGTTGAAGAAAAGCATGAACGGCGGCAGATCGACCACATCGTGGGTCAGAGCCGCCGCGCGGCGCATGTAGGCTTCGAGGCGTGTGGGTGAGAGCATCGTGAGTTCCTTCGCCATCCGAATCAAAGAACCTCCGAGGTCGAGCAAACGCCTCGGAGGTCAATGTGCGCGCCACGGTCGCGGGATAATACCGATGCTATGCATCGACGTCACCTTGTCACCTTGTCACCTTGTCAGGCAAGGATTGTGTCAGGCGTCGCAGCCGGGTTCAGGCCGGCGCGGTTTATCCTATGTGTCCCGGATACGCCCGGTCTTCCAGCTCGGCCAGGTACTTTTCGGTTTCCATGGCCGCGGCCACGCCCTGACCCACCGAGGTCGCCACCTGGCGGAAGCGGTGATCCTGGATCTCGCCCGCGGCGAAGATGCCCGGCACGCTGGTGCGCATCAACCTGTCGGTGATCAGGTAGCCCTGCTCGTCCATGGCCAGCTTGCCCTGGAAGAGCTGGTTGTTGGGCAGGTGGCCGACGTAGATGAACACGCCGTCGGTGCGTAGCTCGCTGACTTCGCCGGTCTGGGTGTTCTTCAGAGTCACGCTCTCGACTTTGTTCTCGCCGTCGATGCGGGTGACGATGCTGTTCCAGACGAACTCGATCTTGGGATTGGCCTCGGCGCGGCGCTTCAGCGTGGCGCCAGCGCGTAATTGATCGCGGCGGTGCACGACCCGGATCTTGGTGGCGAATTTGGTCAGGAACAGCGTCTCTTCCAGCGAGCTGTCGCCGCCACCCACCACGACCAGCTCCTTGCCGCGGAAGAAGAACCCGTCACAGGTGGCGCAGTAGCTGACGCCCCGGCCGGTCAACTGCTCTTCGCCCGGCACGCCCAGCTTGCGCGGGGACGCGCCGGTCGCCGCGATGAGCGCGTTGGCCTTGTACTGCTTGCCGCTGGCGGTCTTCACGCCGAACGGCGGCCCGTCCACATCGATCTCCGTGACGTAGTCGATCTCCACGGCCGTGCCGAACTTCTGGGCCTGGGTTTGCATCTTTTCGACCAGCTCAGGGCCGGTGAGGCCCTCCGGGAAGCCGGGGTAGTTCTCCACCTCGTTGGTGATGGCGACCTGGCCGCCCAGTTCGTTGCCGGTGATCAGCAGAGGGCGCAGGTTGGCCCGGCCGGTGTAGATGCCCGCGGACCAGCCCGCCGGCCCGCTGCCGATGATGATGACGTTTTCGATCTCCGGGCGTGGCGCAACGTCCAGCGCCGTCGCGGTTTCGGGTTCGCCCCCGCCCAGGCTGAGGTTTAGGTTAAGTCCGTCCATAGGTTCCTGTTGCTCCTGTCAGTGGACCGATTTCGGATTTCGGATTTCAGATTGCAGATAGCGTCAAGGCGAGGTTTGTGGTACCACATTACGCGTTACTCATTTCTCGCTACTCGTCGCGTCGCGCTGTGCCATCGCCACTCCGGCGGCGCTCAGATCTCCCCCGCCTCATACAAGATCGCGGTCGCGGTGACGATGCCGGCGGTCTCGGCGCGCAGGATGCGGTCGCCGAGGGTTACCGGCTGGATGCCATAGCGCTGCGCCAATTTTACCTCGGCCGCGGTGAAACCGCCTTCCGGCCCAACGTAGACTTGGATGCATGCGCCCTGGGTGAAGTTACAACCTGCCAGCGCGTCCCGCAGCCGTGTCGAGCGTTCTTCCTCCCACGGGATCAAACGGAGGAGGGGGTTGGCCGGGTCGCTCGGCACAGAGCCTGGCTGCACGGCCTGTGCAAAGAGCAGCGGCGGCGCCAGCTCCGGCAGCCGCGCCCGGCCGCTCTGCTCCGCCGCCTCCTGGATGATGCGCTCCCAGCGGTCGCGCTTGGCCTCGACCGCATCCAGGTCGTCCACCACGTTGCGCTCGCAGATGGTCGGCACGAACAGGCTGACCCCCACCTCGGCGCCCTTTTGCAGCGTCCAGGCAAACCGGTCCCTCTTCAACACGGCCTGGAACAGCACGATGCGCGTGCGCGGCTCCCCGCCGGCGGCCCAGCGCCGCACCGTCTGGAACTTCACTTCCCCCTCGTTCACGGCCACCAGGACCGCCTCGTAGGCCCAGCCAACGTTGTCCAGCAGGATGGCCCGGTCACCCAGGCGCATGCGCAACACCCGGCGGATCTGATGCGCCTGATCGCCGGTCAGGGTGACGGGTTGCGCTTTCAGCGCGCCGGGGGAGACGAAGAAGCGGTGCATATCAGCCTATGATGGATCG
>MNXL01000071.1 GCA_001871755.1 Anaerolineae bacterium CG2_30_64_16 | reverse complement strand
GCTGGCAGCGCCGCTGGATTCCCGCTAAGAGCTTGCGGGAATGACATCACCACAAAGGCTGAGTAGTAACTTACGTTTTACGTTTGTAACTACTCAGCCGTCATGCCCGAATGCTTCTATCGGGCATCCAGGTTCCCGCTGGCAGCGCCGCTGGATTCCCGCTAAGAGCTTGCGGGAATGACATCACCACAAAGGCTGAGTAGTAACGTTCCCCCAATGCGATTCGTAGACGACGATGGCCTTCATGGCACTCACGTGATCCTCCTGTTGTGATATGGTTGACAAGGTGACAAGAGCCTGCCCTGAGCTTGCCGAAGGGTGAAGGGGTGCCAAGGTGACGCCGATGCGCCGCATCAGGTCGATGCGCCGCATCAGGTCGATGCGCCGCATCGGACAACCTCACTTCATGACCGTGACGAGTATAGACAAGTCTCTGGTGTTTAATACGCACGGAAACGCCGCGGGTTGCGGTCTGGCAGGTAAGACACCTGCCCCTACCCGTGGCGGATCAAGGTCACTGTTAAGTGCTGGACTCTGGCGATTTTGTTCGTAGTGACGACTTCAGTCGTCCGGTGCGGGGAAAAAGCGACTAAAGCATGTGGTGAGCGAAGCCGAACCATCGCTACTACGAACCTAACCCGGACAAGGCCGCTGCGCTTACAAGCCGGAACCAAGAAGGTGACAACTTAGCGCCAGCCGCCCACAAAATTCTTGCACAAAAAGCAAGGATCTCGTGGGTTAGGCCCCTATATCTTGTGGTCGACCAGACAGGTATCCCCAGGATGCAGGGGCGCCAAAAATTCGCCAGACTCCAGTTATCGGATTGGACAGGGGGCGCAAACGCCGCGCAGCATCATTTCGCCGGCACGCGGCCGGCTGCCCGCCAGCTTCGGAGCAGTTGCAGGCCATCGCCGACCAGATCCACCACGCGCTGCTGTTCGCTTGCCGCGGGGGCCGCCTCACGCCAAAGCGGGGTGAGCAGCGCCTCGGCAGGGGCATCGCGCTCCAGGAGAGCCGGGTGGATCGTGGCCAGAGCCGCCGCGGCGCCCAGCGCGTAGCGGCGGGGCGTGATGCCTGCACTCAGCGCGACGCGCATCGTCCCCACCAGCCGGTCGTCCCACCCCAGCTTGCGCGCCGGGTCACGGCCTACCCGGTCCGCGGTGTCGCCCAGATAGGGATTGGTCATCCGGGCCAGGAGGTCGTCGGCATACGCCGCGTAGCCCTCAGGGGTGAACAGGGGATCCACGCCCGCGTGCCGGCGGATCAGCGCCGCGCCCGATTCCTCGACAAACGCGGCCCGCAGGAAGGCCATCATGCCGGGCACGTCGCAAAGCTCGGCGATGCGCGGCACGCCCAGGATCATGCCGACGTACGCGGCCACCGCATGAGTGGCATTGTGGCCGTAGAGCTTGGCCTCTTCGAACGGGAGCAGATCGGGCTTTTCCTCGAAGACTGCGAGGCCCCGCCGGAAGGGCGGCTCCGCGCCCCTCTCCTCGAAGCGGATCTGGGAGATCAGGATGCGGTTGAACGCTTCCACCAGGAATGCCCGGCTCCCCCCAGGCGTGATCGGCGTCAACCCGCGCGCCCGGACCTCGGCCGGGTCGGTGACGACGCCGCTCATCTTGCCGATGACCGTGTTGAGAAAGCGGACCCGCGCACGGACCGCGTCCCGTTCCCCGGCCGGGATCTCATCCAGCACGGCGGCCGCCAGGAGCTCCGCGGCGTGGTTGTGGTTCTCGGCCGTGTAGACGACCGCCCGCGGTCCGCGCCGGGTTGCCTTCCTGCGCAGCCCCGCGGTCAGGACGCGATGCAGGCTGCCCGGCCCGGCAGTCACGTAGTAGTCGACGCTGGGGATAGCGGTGCCGATCTCCTCGGCGGCCGCGATCGCCTCGATGAGGCGCTGTCGGTCGGGGGCCTGCGCGGGATCTTCGATCTCAATTGGCCCGATCTCGGCCTGCTCGATCTGGTCGGCGTGGGCGATGTTGACCCGGAGCCAGCCGCCCGCTTTGCGGAGGGCGGTCACGACGCCGGGCGCCACTTCGGCCACCACCATGCGGTCGAAGACCCCGGTGAGGCAGGCCTCATGCAAAAAAAGTCCGGCCTGGATAGCGCCAAAACCGAAGCCGACATAAGTACGTGTGCCTTTGAGTCCCATATTCGCCCTTTGCCGATGCTATTCCGCACACAACAGGTACGCCAGCAGCAGCCGCGTCGATGCGGCTAGCGCGTCCCGGTGGGTGCGCTCGAAGGAGTGGGAGGCGTCTACACCGGGGCCGAAAAGCCCGATGCGATAGTCGCCGCCCGCGCGCAGGGCCGCCTCCGCGTCCGAGCCGTAGTGGGGGTAGATGTCCAGCTTGTACGGGATTTCGTGCGCCTGCGCCAGCCGCACCAACCGGCGCCGGATCCCCAGATCATACGGTCCGCCGCTGTCCTTGGCACAGATACTCACCGCGTGCTCGTCCCCCTGCTGCCCCTTGCCCAGCGCGCCCATGTCCACCGCGATCAGCTCGGCCACGTCCTCCGGGATGCCAACCGCCGCGCCGTGGCCCACCTCTTCGAAGTTGCTGAAGTGAAACGTGGTGCGCTGTGCGGGGGTCGCCCGGGCTGCGGTCAACGCCGCGAGCGCGGCCAACATCACCGCTACGCCCGCCTTGTCGTCCAGGTGGCGCGACTTGACATAGCCGGTCTCGGTGACCGTGGTGCGCGGGTCCCAGGCGATCAGATCGCCTACCTCGATACCCAGGTCACGCGTCGCCTCCGCGCTGGCGGTCACCGCGTCCACCCGGATCTCCACCTCGTCCGGCTGCCACTCGCGGTCCTTCACCTGCTCGCGGTGCACGTGAACCGACGATTTCACCAACACCGCGGTGCCGCTGTAGGTCCGGCCGTCGGTCGTCTCGATCCGGCAGTATTCGCCGTTGACGCTAAAAAACGGGTAGCCGCCGATGCGGTCGAAGGTCAGCCGACCGTTCGCCTTGATCTCCTTGACGATGGCGCCCAGGGTATCCACGTGTGCGGTGACCGCGCGCGGCGCGTCCTCGCGCTGGCCGGGCAGCGTCACCACCAGCGCGCCCTTGCGGCTGAAGGTGGGCGCCAACCCCAGTTCGCGCAGCCTGCCCGCCACCAACGCCAGCGCCGCGGCCGTGTCACCGGTCGGGCTGGGCGTGCGGAGAAGCTGAACAAGCCACTCAACGAGGGGGTCAAGGTCGATGGAGGGTAAAGTCGTCATGAGAACTCCAAGGGTGATTTTCGATTTTCGATTTCGGATTGCTGGAAGCTGGAAACTGGAAGCTGGAAACTGGAAACTGGAAGCTGATTCGCTGATTCGCTGATTCGCTGACTCGCTGACTCGCTGACTCGCTGATTCGCTGATTCACCCGATAGCCAATGCCGGCAGCACCTCCAACAGCTCCGGCAACTCCTTGACCCGGGCGTCCGGGATGATGTCGGGGTCATGCTCGGGGCGATGCGCCACCTCGACCAGCACCGCCTTCATACCCACGCCCTGTGCGCCGGCCACGTCCGCGTTCAGCCGGTCGCCGACGTACAGCGCGGCCTCTGCCGGGACCCCCAGGGCGTCCAGCGCCGCGCGGAAGATGGCCGGATGCGGCTTGGCCACACCGATCTCGGAGGAGTAGACGCGCACCGGGAAGTACTCGATGATCCCCCGGCGGGTCAACGCCTGATCCAGATAGCGACTCGGCTGCAACGTGTTGGAGATCACACCCAGCCGCAGCCCGCGTTCCCGAAGCTGCGCCAACAGTTCCCGCGCGCCGGTGCGCAAGGTCGTGAACCCGCCGCCCTGACAGTAGGCCGCGGCGCAGGCTTCGAGCAGGCCGTTGCTCGCGACGATCTGCATCTTATCGAACAGGCCGCGCAGCACGTCGTAGATGCTCAGGCCTTGCTGCTCGGCCAACGCCGCACGATAGCGCGCCTCGCTGCCGGTCGCCAGTGCAGCGCAGAAGGCCTGCCTGTCCGGCATCGCCCCACCTGCAGCGGCCAGCACATCGTACACCTGGTTGACCCGAGTGGCCAGGCGCGCCTCGTAACTGCCTTGCCCCTCGCCCAGATCCACCAGCGTGTCGCCCAGGTCGAAGAGAATCGCGTTGAGTTTGGCCATAATTGCTCCTGGGACAGGGAAAAGCAGACAAGGAAACAAGGAAACAAGGAAACAAGGTATCTGCTCAATTTTCCGGGGTCTTACTTGCTGTGGCCGGTCCCCTGACCGAGCCACGACGGGCACGGTTGGAGACCGGCCCGAGCTATCCCCAGATTATTGAGAAGATACGAAACAAGACTTCTTGTCTACCTATCCCTTGTCTACTTCTCCCTTGTCTACCTATCCCTTTTCACCGTGTCAAGTTTCGCGCCAGCTTCTCCGCCCGCGCCGGCTCACATGGCAGGGCGGCCAGCGCCAGGTTCTCGCGCACGTGATCCAGATGGCCCATGCCTACCAACGCGGTGGTCACGCCAGGCATTGAACGGGTGAACTGCAAGGCGCGTTGGATGTCGCTGGCCAGCGCGGAGAACGCTTCCTTCAGCGCGGCGGCCACTCGCGCCGGCGCCTTGGCCTGCATGATCGACGCGCTGGTCACGACCATCAGCCCCAGGTCGACGGCCGCGGCCAACGCCGGCAGCAGGCTGCCCTTGAGGGGCTGGTTGCGGAAGGTGGCCGATTCGACCGCGGCCGCACTCAACGGGAACTGCACGACCTGCAAATGGTGGTTCGGCCCGGCCACCTCGGCCGCCAGGCGCAATATGATCTCCAGGCTGAGGTAGTCCACGCTCATGGGCGGCTGCCGCAGACCCTCCCACGTCGAAATGCCGTAGCAGCCAATGCGCCCCGCGGCAACTTCCTCCTCGAGCCGGGCAAACGCCAGTTGCAGCCGATGGCGAAAGGTCCCGCGGTCCACAAATGCCAGTTGTGTCTCCGGTTTGTGGATGTAGTAGATGTCCAGCGTGTGAAGCCCCAGATTGCGCAGGCTCCAGGTGATCTGCTGGCTGAGGTAATCCGGCGCCATGCAGTGAATCCCGCCGGCCAGGTCATCGGGCTCGGCCACGCCCGCAGCGATGAAATTGTCGTAGACATAGCTCACCTTGTCGGTGGGCCGCGTCAGGCGGTGGGCGATGAAGCCCCCTTTGCTGGCGATGACCAACTCGTCACGCCCCACCTCGCCGGCCGCCACCAGATCGGCCACGGCCTGGCCCAGGGCAATCTCACTGCGCTGCGCGCGGTAACTGACCGCGGTGTCCAGGACATTGCACCCATCGCGCACGGCCTCGGCCAGCGCCGCGCGGTAGCGGCGGTCGACCGCGTCGCTCAGATTGCCCAGGTAGGTGCCCGCGCCGATGGACGACAGCTTCAGGCCCAGCGCGCTGCGAAAGTGGTCTGCAGCCAACACAGGCCGTGTCCCGGCCGCCTGGATCACAGCACCGCCGGTGGCAGAGCCGACGAACCGAGCCGCATAGCGCGCCGTGCCGGCCGCCGTGGCCCTCCCTGTCAAGCCCATCGTTTCTCTCCCGTCGGGAACCATTGCAGGGAAACAGGGAAACAAGGAAACAGGGAGACAAGGAAACAAGGAAACAGGGAAACAGGGAAACAAGGAAACAGGGAGACAAGGAAACAAGGAGACAAGGAAACAAGGTCCTTGTCTACCTATCCCTTGTCTCAATGTCATTAAGATAAGGGAACTAGCCCAGACCTGACAGGTTGTCGGGGTCACTTTTCAGCATACATCCACATCTGATGAG
>MNXL01000366.1 GCA_001871755.1 Anaerolineae bacterium CG2_30_64_16 | reverse complement strand
ATCTACCAATTTACCAATCTACCAATTTACCAATCTACCAATTTACCAATCTACCAATTTACCAATCTACCAATTTACCAATCTACCAATTTACCAATCTACCAATTTACCAATTTACCAATCTACCAACGCATCAATTCTCAGGAACGCAAAACCATGCTCGAAATGTTTACCAATCCCGGAGGCGTGGCGGTGATCGGCGCCTCGTCCAGCCCAGGCAAGCTGGGTTACCAGGTCCTCGAAAACATCGTGCAGTACGGTTACGAGGGCAAGGCGTACCCCGTCAACCTCAAGGCCGATGAGATCCTTGGCCTGCCCGTCTACAAGTCAGTGCTCGATGTGCCCGATCCGGTGGACCTGGCCGTGATGTTGGTGCCCGCCAGGTTCGTCCCAGGCGCGCTGGAGGAATGCGGCCAGCGGGGACTGAAGGGCGCGGTGATCATTTCCGCCGGGTTCCGAGAAGTCGGCCGGGAGGGCAAGGCGCTTGAACAACAGGTGGTCGATATCGCCCATCACTACGGGATGCGCTTGATCGGCCCGAACGTCCTGGGCATCATCGACACCGTGTGCAAGCTGAACGCCTCCTTCGCAGCAGGGATGCCGCGGCACGGCCACATTGCCTTCATGTCCCAGTCCGGCGCGCTGTGCACCTCGGTGCTGGACATGGCGATGGGCCAAAGCATCGGCTTCTCCCGCTTCTACAGCATCGGCAACAAGGCCGACATCAACGAAATCGACCTGCTCAAGGGGTGGGCGGTTGATCCTGAAACCAAGGCCATCGTCGGCTATCTGGAAGGGATCACGGACGGGCCGGAGTTCATGCGCGTGGCGCGTGAGGTCACCCGCCGGAAACCGATCATCGCGATCAAATCCGGCACCACCAGCGCCGGCTCCCGGGCGGTTTCTTCCCACACCGGCACGCTGGCCGGCTCCGAGAAGGCCTATGATGCGGCCTTCAGGCAGGTAGGGATCCTCCGCGCCGGCTCGGTGCAAGACCTGTTCGACTACGCCCAGGCATTCGCGCGGCAACCGGTGCTGGAGAGCGACGCCATCGCTGTGGTGACCAACGCGGGCGGGCCAGGCATCATGGCCACCGATGCCATCGAGCGCGCCGGTATGCGCCTGGCCTCCTTAACCGCCGAGACGCAACAGGCGCTGCGGGAAGCGCTCCCGCCGGCTGCCAGTGCCGCCAACCCGATCGATGTGTTGGGAGATGCGCTGGCGGACCGCTACGCGCTGGCTATCGAGAAGACACTGGCCGATCCCAACGTGGGCGCGGTGCTGGTGGTGTTGACCCCGCAGACGATGACCCAGATTTCCGAGACGGCTGAGGCGGTGGGGAAGCTGGCCCGCGGGAGCGGGAAACCGGTGTTCGCCGCTTTTATGGGTGACATGGCGGTGCGTCCAGGTGTGGAGATGCTGACTCGCTACAGTGTGCCCAACTATCAGGTGCCGGAGCGCGCGGTCGCGGCCATAGCGTCGATGTGGCGCTATCGCCAGTGGCTCAACACGCCGGCGCTCAACGTGGACCCCCTCAACGTCGATCGGGACAAGGTGCAGCAGGTCTTCGCCAGAGTGCGCGAGGAGGGCCGGGTCACCATTGGTGACGCTGAAGCGCGCGATGTGCTGGAGGCCTACGGCATTCCCTTGCCCAAATCGGTGCTGGCGAGAACCGCCGAAGAGGCCGTGGCCGCCGCCGAAGCGATCGGCTATCCGGTGGTAATGAAGATCGCCTCCCCGGACATCCTGCACAAAACCGACATCGGCGGGATCAAGCTCAACATCAACTCGGCCGGCGATGTGCGCGACGCGTTCGATCTGCTGGTGTATCGGGCGAGCCGCTTCATGCCCGATGCCACAATCTGGGGCTGCCAGGTGCAGCAGATGGTCAAGGGCGGCCGCGAGGTCATCATCGGCATGAACCGCGATCCCCAGTTCGGCCCCTTGCTGATGTTCGGGTTGGGCGGGATCTACGTCGAAGCGCTGAAGGACGTCACCTTCCGCGTGGCCCCGATCGACCGGCGGGAGGCCGGGGAGATGTTGGGTGAGATCCGCTCCTATAACCTGCTGCGCGGCGTGCGCGGGGAGAAGTCCTCGGATATGGACGCCATTGCCGACACGATTATTCGCGTCTCGCAACTCGTCACCGATTTTCCCGAGGTTGTCGAGCTGGATATCAACCCGCTGATGGTGTTCGAGACGGGCAAGGGTGTGCTGGGCATCGACATGCGGCTGGCGTTGAAATAGCAGAGACTGGCCGCTTACGGTCACCTCACAGAAACGATAGGAGTCTACGGTATGGCAACCCTGTATATCACTTCCGCTGAGACCTTTTCGGGCAAGTCGGCGCTGTGCGTTGGCCTGGGGGTGCGCTTCGGCAATGACGGGCTCAAGGCCGGCTACATGAAGCCGATCAACACCCACTGCCTGTTGCGTGAGGGCGTCGCCTACGACGAAGACGTGGCGTTCGCCAAACAGGTTTTCAGCATGCCTGAGTCGTTGGAGATATTGTGCCCGGTGGCCCTGACCCCGGCCAAATACGAGCAACAGTTGCGCGGCCCCGAAACCGACTACGAACCGCGGCTCATGGAAGCCTTCGACGCAGTGTCGGCAGGCCGTGACGTGATGGTGCTGGAAGGAGGCCGTAGCCTGCGCGAGGGTTACATCGTTGGCCTCCCGCCCAAACACGTTGTCGAACTGCTGAAGGCTCGCCCCATCCTTGTGGTGAAGTACGACGACGGCATGATGGTCGACCGTGTGTTGACCGCCCAGTCGTATTTTGGGGACGTGCTGATGGGCGTGGTCATCAACGAAGTGCCCCGCACCCGGTTGGATCATGTCCAGGATGTCGTAACCGGTTACCTGACGCGGCACGGCATCCCGGTGCTTGGTGTGTTGCGCAAGGACCAACTGTTAGCCGCGCCCTCGGTCGCCGAGTTGGCGGAAGGGCTGCAGGCAGAGATCTTGTGCAGCGCCGATCACACGCAAGAGCTGGTCGAGCACATGCTGGTCGGCGCGATGAGCGTCGAGAGTGCGCTGACCTACTTCCGGCGCAAACCGAACAAGGCCGTCATCACCGGCGGCGACCGGGCCGACATCCAGCTCGCGGCGTTAGAGACCTCCACGCGCTGTCTGATCCTGACCGGCAATCTCTATCCCAGCGCGGCCGTGCTCAACCGGGCCGAGGAGCTGGACGTGCCCGTGCTGCTGTCCAACCTGGACACCCTCAGCGCTGTAGACATCATCGAGGGGTATTTCGGCCGCAGTCGCTTCCAGCAACCGGCCAAGATCGACCGGTTCATGGCTCTGCTGGCAGAGTACTTCGATTTCGCCACCCTTTACAAGGGATTGGGCCTCAGCCCGAAGTAGGCGCTACGGGGAGCGATGTGTGACACGGTGACACGGTGACAGGGTGGCACGGTGACAAGGTGATAAAGTGACAACGTGACGCCGATGCTGCGCATCGAGCCGATGCACAGCATCGGACAACCTCACCTTGTGACGGTGGCGAGCATATTCTGCCGGCGCTTGAAGAATCCGAGCGTGTCATGCCCGCCCAGGGCGGGAATCCAGCAGCCTGGACACCCGCGGGCGCGAGTGTGACTCGGCGTCCGTCATTCTCGCGAAAGCAGGCGTCATTCCCGCGAAAGCGGGAATCCAGCAGCCTGGACACCCGCGTCCGCGGGTGTGACTCGGAGACCGTCATTTCCGCGAAAGCAGGCGTCATTCCCGCGGGCGCGGGTGTGACTCGGCGCCCGTCATTCCCGCGAAAGCGGGAATCCAGCAGCCTGGACACCCGCGCCCGCGGGTGTGACTGAGCGAAGCATGTCCTGAGCAACGTCGAAGGGCCGAAAACTGACATGCACTCTGTATAACCAAAAGGGCCGGACGCGTGTCATCGCGTCCGGCCCTTTGTCAAACTCATCCTCAAGGGAGGGTTCCAGGCAGAGCGATCTGCGCCCGCGCGCTGTCAGGCCCGCAGACGTGGCCAGGGAAAACGCGCTCGCCCACGTGCCGGCGCTCCCTCCTCGTCCGCCCCGTGCGGCGAGATCGAGCGCCGGCGCTGACCGCCCTCCTCTTCGGAGTAGTAATAGTAGTAATAGTAGTAGCCGCCCCGCCGGCTGTCCAGCCGATTGAGCACGACCCCAAGCAGGTTCGCGCCGGTCTGCTGCAGCTCGGCCGCGGCCTGGGCCAGCACCTGCTCGCGGGTCTGCCCCGCATCCACCACCAGCACCACCCCATCCACTTGCCGCCCCATCACCGCCGCATCCGTCACCGCCAGCACCGGCGGACTGTCGAAGATCACCAGGTCCGCCTGCCCCGCCAGCTTCTCCACCAACCGCGCCATCCGGTGCGACCCCAACAGCTCCGAGGGGTTCGGCGGAATCGGCCCACTCGTCAACAACGACAGGTTCTCTACCTCCGTCCCCTGCAAATGCCCATCCAACACCACCTGCTCGCCGTTCAGCAACGCCGACGTCAACCCCGTGTTGTTCGCCACCCCAAATACCTTGTGCATCACCGGCCGGCGCAGATCCGTGTCCACCAACACTACCCGCTGTCCCGTCTGCGCCATCACCACCGCCAGGTTCGCCGCCGTCGTGCTCTTCCCCTCGCTCGGCCCCGCACTCGTCACCAACAACGACCGCACCGGCTTGTCCACGCTCGAAAACTGGATGTTCGTCCGCAACGTCCGGTACGCCTCCGATTCCGGCGCCTTGGTCTGCAACCACGCCACCAACTGCCGCGTCCCCCCCGTCTCCTTCAACCGCGCGATCGCCCCCAACGTCGACAACCCGCTCACCCGGGCCACGTCGTCCGGCGTCTTGATCGTGTCGTCCAGATACTCGATCAGAAACGCCGCCCCTACCGCAATCATCGCCCCCACCACCGCCGCCAATAGCGTGTTCGTCATCGTCCGCGGCCGGATCGGCAGTTCAGGAACTCGTGCTGGTTTCGCAATCGCGACATTGTCTGTCGCCTGGGCTTCGGCTAACCGGATCTGCTGGTAGCTACTCAATAGACTGGAATAAGTGCTGCGGTATTGGGCCAGGCTGGTCTCGAGACGCATACGCTGGTTATCGTCAGTCACCGCGTTGAGCGCATCCTGGGTGCGGGTGATGTCGGCCTCGACCGAAGTGATCTCGCGCTCCAGACTCGCCTTCGACTCGCTGACCCGCCCCATCTGCAGCTCCTGGTTCTGGGCGATGAAAACTTCCGGCAGGGTGTTGGCGATCTGAACAATGAGCTGTGGGTTCGGGCCTTCGACCTGGATCTCCAGCAACTGCGTGTCCCGCACGGAAGACACCGTGACTGTCTTCTCCAGGTCCTTCGCGTCCACACCAAGCCGCCGCGCCGTCTCATCGAGCATAGGCCAGCCGGTCAGCAGGCTTGCGTAGGTCTTCGCGAGCCGCTCGCTGGTGAGGATATCCTGATAACCTGCCCCTGACACGGGGTTGGACGCCTGGTTGACCAGCAACGTCGCCGAGGCCTGGTAGATCGGCGTGCTGTTCTTGCTCACCCCGTAGGCCGTCCCGCCAGCCACCACCGTGCAGATCACGACCAACCAGAGCCACTTGCGCAGCAACAAGGCGTACTGACGAAGTTCCATACCTGCTCCTGAAGGTGACAAGGTGACACGGTGACGGGGTAAATTGGTAACGGGGTAAATTG
>MNXL01000224.1:5174-5669 GCA_001871755.1 Anaerolineae bacterium CG2_30_64_16 | reverse complement strand
AGTTTGACACGCCCGCCGCCGTGCAACCGGCGTTGGAGCAACGCCTTGTCTTCCTGAACACCCGCTATCCCAGTCGAAGTCTCGCGGGCCAACCGCCCTTGACGGCCTATCCGGCAGCCAAGCACTCGGGGCGGGAGTATCGGCCCGAATGGGAAGCGGAGCTGTTAGACCTGTCGCGCGTCTACCAGTACTTGGCGCAAGGCCGCTGGTTTCGACAGGTGTCGGCCAAGGGGCAATTCTCGTTGGGCGCCGACTGCTATGGCTTGGGCCACACATGGGGTAATCAGACGGTAGAGATCACCTTTGATCCTGCGACTCAGGAATTCGTCTGCAAATCAGCCGATGGGCAGACCACGCAGCGTGTCCAGGCCAAGGGTTTGACCAAGGCGGACCTGATGGGCGAACTGGCGATGGAACAATTCCCCAACTATCAGTATGCGTTTCCCTGGTCAGCCCTGGCTTGTCGCCAGAATCTTCTGCACGCCGAGATGGCCG
>MNXL01000224.1:0-5113 GCA_001871755.1 Anaerolineae bacterium CG2_30_64_16 | reverse complement strand
TATACCAATCTACCAGTGTGTCGAGGCATGACAATTGTGAACACACAGCCCTTTCCCTGGCTCGACCGCATCATCTGCGGCGACGCGCGACACATGGACGAAGTGCCGGACGCGGCGGTGCAGCTTGTTATCACCTCGCCACCCTACAATGTGGCGAAGGATTACAGCGATCACAACGATAATTTGAGCCTGGATCAGTACGTCAACTTGCTCAATGCGATCTGGCGAGAGTGCTATCGCGTGCTGGCGCCGGGCGGCCGGCTGTGCGTCAACGTCGCCAACACGGATCGCAAGCCATATCTGTCGCTGGTGAGCGTGATCGACGAGCAGTTGCGCCTGAGCGGCCAGACTTGGTTGCACCGCGGGCACATAATATGGGATAAAGGGGCCAGCGCCGGGATTTCGACCGCCTGGGGCAGCTTTGGTCGGGCGTCAAACCCGACGTTGCGCGATGTGCACGAGTATATCACGGTCTGGAGCAAGGATCAGCTCAAGCTCGAAGACGGCGGCGAAACGGGCGTCAGCGGCAACCAGTTCGTCGCGTGGACGCGCAGCATCTGGCGACCCGAAGAGCTACTGCCGGAGCTGCAGAAGAAGATCGCCGAGAAGCTGGCCGACGCGCGCAAACGCGATAAGGACGATGCCTGGATCGCGGAATCCATCGCACGGGCGGTGTGGGGTCAGGCGGTTGTGCCGGGCGAGACCGTCTGGGAGATGACCACCGAATCGTCGGTGGCTCACCCCGCGCCCTTCCCGGTCGAGCTGCCGAAACGGGTGATCGCGCTCTACACCCAGCCGGGGGACGTGGTGTTGGATCCGTTCATGGGGTCCGGCTCGACGGCGATTGCCGCCAAGTTGACGGGGCGGCATTACGTGGGGTACGAGTTGTCGGCGGAGTATTGTCAGTTGGCGGCGAAGCGGGTGACGGGCTTGGCGACCGCCCGGACATAAATGATCCGGGCTACGAAACAGCGCCGGACGAGTCCGGCTGATCGGCGCAAACGCAGCCCCGTTCACGGGGCGCTGCTCCGTAGCCCGGCGACTTCATCGCCGGGCGGGTTGGCTGGAAACAAAACGATCGGGGGAGCTTTCGCCCACCGCCCATTTAGTCCCTGGTGGTGTTCCAGGAAGGCCACGGGCCACCCGATCTGACAGCATTGTAGCACAGAGTAGGCCTTGAGGCAAAGATGCTGGTAGATTGGTAAACTGGTAAATTGGTATGTCTGAAAACGGTGCACTCTGCTGACCAACCAATCTACCAATCTACCAATTTACCAGGTACCAGTTTACTACGAGGTCCCATGTCCATCATCGTCACCGGTTCCATCGCAACCGACTACCTGATGAAGTACCCCGGTCACTTCCGGGAGCACATTCTGGCTGACCAGGAGAAGCTCAGCGTCAGCTTCCTGGTCGAGGAAAAGGCCATGAGCCGCGGGGGGGTCGGGCCGAACATCGCGTACAGCCTGGCGCTCTTGGGGCAGCGACCGCGGCTGATGGGCGCAGCCGGCCAGGATTTCGGCGATTATCGCGCCTGGCTCGAAGCGCAGGGGGTGGACACGTCGCTGACGGTCGCCTTTCCCGACGAGTTCACCGCCACCTTCACCGTCATCACCGACCTGGATCAGAACCAGATCGCGGGCTTCCACGCGGGCGCGATGAGCCGGGCGCGCGAGTTGAGCTTCCGCGGGCTGAATCCGGCTGAGATTGACCTGGTCATCATCTCGCCCAACGATCCTGTCGGCATGTTGAAGTACGCCGTAGAGTGCCGCGAGCTGGGCATCAAATTCATCTTCGATCCCAGCCAGCAGCTCGCCCGCTTCGATGGGGCGCAGGTGCTCGCGGGCATGGCCGACGCGTACGCGCTGACCGTCAACGACTACGAGCTGGAGCTGGTCAAGAGCAAGACCGGCCTGGACGAGGCGGGCATCCTGGATCGGGTCGGGCTGCTCGCCGTCACCCGCGGCGCGGAGGGAGCCAGCCTGATGTCGAAAACGCGCCGCGTGGACGTGCCCGTCGCCAAACCAAGAGCCATCGCCGACCCCACCGGCGTCGGCGATGCGTTCCGCAGCGGGCTGATCACCGGCCTGGTGCGCGGCTACCCGTGGGAAGTGGCCGGCCGCCTCGGCGCCCTGGCCGCCGCCTACTGCCTGGAGCAAGTGGGCACGATGAACCACCGCTATACGGTGGCCGAGTTTGTCGAACGCTACCGCGAAAATTTTGGGGATGCGGTGGAGTTGAAAGACCTTTTGGGAAACAAGTAGACAAGTAGACAAGTAGACCGGTAGACAAGTAGACAAGGCTCGCGCAACCGCAGACCTTGTTTCCTTGTCCCCTTGTTTCCTTGTTTCCCTGTTTCCTTGTCTACCAATCAACCAAGTTACCAATCTACAAGGAGTACCAACCTACGTGAGCAACAACTACGACATCCGTGACATCCGCCTGGCCGAGAAGGGCCGGTTCCGCATGCAGTGGGCCGCCCGCGAGATGCCGGTGCTGGATCTGATCGAGGCGCGCTTCGCGAAGGAGCGCCCGCTCGATGGGCTGCGCATCTCCGCGTGCCTGCATGTGACCAGCGAGACCGCCAATCTGATGCGTGTTTTGCAGGCCGGTGGCGCCGATGTGGTGCTGACCGCGTCCAACCCGCTCTCAACGCAGGATGACGTGGCGGCGACCCTGGTGGCGCACTACGAGATGCCGGTCTACGCCATCAAGGGCGAGGACAACGCGACCTACTACCAGCACATCAAGGCCGCGCTCGACTTCAAGCCGCACATCACCATGGACGACGGCGCGGACCTGGTGAGCACGCTGCACAAAGAGCGCCGCGAGCTGCTGGATGGCATCCTCGGCGGCACCGAGGAGACCACGACCGGCGTCATCCGCCTGCGCGCGATGGCCCACGATGGCGAGCTGATGTTCCCGGTGGTCGCGGTCAACGACGCGCTGACCAAGCACCTGTTCGACAACCGCTACGGCACCGGCCAGAGCACCCTGGATGGCGTCATCCGGGCGACCAACGTGCTGATCGCCGGCAAGAAGGTCGTGGTGGCCGGCTATGGCTGGTGCAGCCGCGGCATCGCCAGCCGCGCCGATGGGCTGGGCGGCAACGTGATCGTCACCGAGATTGACCCGCTCAAGGCGCTCGAAGCGGTCATGGACGGCTTCCGCGTCATGCCGATGGCCGAGGCCGCCGCGATCGGCGACATCTTCATCACCTCTACCGGCGACATCAACGTGCTGGATAAAGCGCACTTCACAGTGATGAAGAGCGGCGCGATCATGGCGAACTCCGGCCACTTCAACGTCGAGATCAACATCCCCGAGCTGGAGAAGCTGGCCGTGGAAGTGCGCCGCGTGCGCGAGTTCCTGGACGAATACATCCTGGCCGACGGCCGCCGCCTCTACCTGGCGGGCGAAGGCCGGCTGGTCAACCTGGCCGCGGCCGAGGGCCATCCCAGCGCGGTGATGGACATGAGCTTCGCCAACCAGGCGCTGGCCGCCGAGTACCTGGTCAAGAATCATGCCAGCCTGGAGCACACCGTCTACAGTGTGCCCGAAAAGATCGATACCGAGATCGCCCGCCTCAAACTGGCCGCGATGGGCGTGCGCATCGACACCCTGACGCCGGAGCAAGAGGCCTACTTGAACGAATGGCGCATGGGGACGTGAAGAGAGGGGTAGATTGGTAAATTGGTAGATTGGGAGTCGCGTCCGCCCCCCAAGTTACCAGTGTACCGGTCTACCAATTTCCCAGTTCCCAATCTACCAATGTACCACCTACTAATGTACCAACAGGAGTTACCATGACCACCACTTTCGCCAATTCCCCGAAGTTCTACTTCACTTCGGAATCGGTGACCGAAGGTCACCCCGACAAGATGTGCGACCAGATCTCCGATGCAGTACTGGACGCCATCATCAAAGATGATCCCGACGCCCGGGTGGCGTGCGAGGTTGCCACCACCACCGGCCTGATCCTGGTGATGGGCGAGATCACGACTTCTACCTATGTTGACATTGGCAAGATCGCCCGCGACACGGCGCGCGAGATCGGCTACACGCGTGCCAAGTTCGGCTTCGACGCCGACACCTGTGGCGTGATCGTCAGCATCAAGGAACAGAGCGCAGACATCGCCCTGGGCGTGGATAAGGCATTAGAGGCCAAACGCGGCGAGATGACCGATGCGGAGATCGAGGCGATCGGCGCCGGCGACCAGGGGATGATGATCGGCTTTGCCTGCAACGAGACCGAGAGTTACATGCCGCTTTCGATCGACCTGGCGCACAAACTGTGCCGCCGCCTGGCCAGCGTACGCAAGAACGACACGCTACCCTATCTGCGGCCCGACGGCAAGAGCCAGGTCACCGTGGAGTATCGGTACGGCAAACCCGTGCGCGTGGACACCATCGTCATCTCGACCCAGCACAGCCCCGACGTAGAGCAGAGCAAGATCGAGCACGACATGTACGAGCGGGTGATCAAATACGTGGTGCCCAACGGCCTTCTGGACAAGGACACCAAAATCTATGTCAACCCCACCGGCCGTTTCGTCACCGGTGGCCCGCTGGGTGATGCCGGCCTGACCGGTCGTAAGATCATCGTGGACACGTACGGCGGCGTGGCGCGGCACGGCGGTGGCGCGTTCTCGGGCAAGGACCCCACGAAGGTGGACCGTTCGGCAACATACATGATGCGTTACGTGGCCAAGAATCTGGTCGCCGCGGGTGTCGCCGACCGGCTGGAGATTCAGGTGAGCTACGCGATCGGCGTGGCCCACCCTCTCAGCGTGGCCGTGGAAACCTTCGGCACCGGCAAGATCAGTGACGAGCGCATCGTCGAGTTGATCAAGACGCACTTCGACCTGCGGCCGGCCGCGATCATTCGCGATCTGGATCTGCGCCGGCCGATTTACACGGCCACCGCCGCATACGGCCACTTCGGCCGCACCGACATCGACGCGCCGTGGGAGAAGCTGGACAAGGTGGCGCTGTTGAAGAAGGCGGCGGGGCTGGCGTAGAACGTGACGCGTGCTGCGTGAGACGTGCCATCCACACGCAAGTGCCTGGCACGTGGCGGCCGTCATCACACAAGAAACGCGAAGCATAAAGC
>MNXL01000231.1 GCA_001871755.1 Anaerolineae bacterium CG2_30_64_16 | reverse complement strand
ACCTCGGTCTGACAACGCCATCCACCTGACGCCCTGAGCGGGCGCGATGAAGAACCGGTTTTCGTTGTGTAGGCTCGTAGTACTTTGCGGCGGAAATCCTTGTGCAGTTGAAGGATATGCGCAAAGTACTTTAAACAGTTGGGCGGCGTGTTCTGCAACTGCCAAAGGACTTACGCCCAACTGTAGTAGTCTTGTGCGCCGAGTCTGGACTTGACGGCGCAGGTGATGGAGGGGCCGATAGAAAGAAGCCGGGTTTCTTTGAGAAACCCGGCTTCTTGAAAATCTAATACTCGATTCCCCGGCCGAGATTCCTGGCCTGGGCTACCCAATCCTCGACCTGGGCCATCGTCGGCGCGCGGCGGGCGTCACCGGTCTGGGTCTGTTCGATCAGCGCGGCGTGCAGGTTGGTTGCATTGCGCCTGGCCAACTCCGCCATGGTGTCCACGCCGGCCAATTCCAACAAGTTGCTGTAAACTTCCCCAATTCCCCGCACCCGCGCCAGGTCGGCCCGGTTGACGAGTCCCAAGATTTCGCTTTCATCGACGCCGACCTTGGCGGCCAACTCCTTGCGGCCGGCCGGCGTTCGCCCAGCCTCAAGCAACACTTCAGCGGTCTTGAGGCCTGCGGCGGCCAGTTTCTCAGCGACATTGACCTGGATACCCCGAATTTCATGTACGCGCATGTGACCCTCCTGGATGAGTGAGTGCTCGGCATAGCTGCCGACTGGGCTGATCGTTCGGAAGAAAACCGATCGCTGGGCGAGGGGGCGCAACTCAGTGCTGTCGGTATGACTTGCGATGTCGGTGCAAGCCCGGCGGTGGACTCCCTGGCGATCGAACGGCTTTCATATTCTATCATGAAGTATGGCGCTTGACAATCATCTGGAAGGGCGAACTTCCTCGCTTTCGTGTGTCTTAATCTAACAGAACGCTAATGTTTGCCTTATACTAATCTAATGAAACAGGGTTATACTGTGCATTACGATGATTGGGAATAGTTTTCTTGGCAGTACCGCAAAACTCACTTTTGTCACCCCTTCGCTTCACCCCTCCCGAGTACATCGCGGGGTGCAACGAACGGATTCCCTTCGACCTGGCCCTTCGACAGACTCAGGACGCGGCCCTTCGATAAACTCAGGAGGGGCCTCAGGGCAGGCTTCGCTGGTATCACGCCGTAGCGAGAAATTTGGGACAGACCCGCTCAGAATGACAGGCAACAGATCGTGGGTTTGGCGCTATCGCCTTTCTTGTTTCCGGGAAGGAGTGTGGCGATGAGTAAAGTAGTCGGGATTGATCTGGGTACGACAAACAGCGTGGTTGCTGTGGTTGAGGGCGGCGATCCGCTGGTGATTCCTACGGCGGAGGGGGGCCGGCTATGCCCTTCGGTGGTGGCTTTCGCCAAGACCGGCGAGCGGCTGGTGGGCCAGACCGCCAAGCGCCAGGCAGTGGTCAACCCGGAGAATACAGTTTTCTCCATCAAGCGTTTCATGGGGCGGCACTACGACGAGACCACAGCCGAGCGGGCGATGGTGCCCTATCAGGTCGTGGCCGGCAAGGCGGGCGACGCGCGCGTGCAGATTCCGGTGAACGGCAAGGAGTATACGCCGCAGGAGATCTCGGCCATGATCCTGGGTAAGCTGAAGGCGGACGCCGAGGCGTATCTGGGCGAACCGGTGACGCAGGCCGTGATCACGGTGCCGGCGTACTTCAACGACTCACAGCGCCAGGCCACCAAGGACGCCGGCAAGATCGCCGGCCTGGAGGTGTTGCGGATCATCAACGAGCCGACCGCGGCCGCGCTGGCCTATGGCCTGGACAAGAAGTCCAGCGAGACGATCCTGGTCTTCGACCTGGGCGGTGGCACGTTCGATGTCTCGATCCTGGAGGTGGGCGATGGCGTGGTGGAGGTGAAAGCCACCCATGGGGACACTCACCTGGGCGGCGATGATTGGGATCAGCGCATCGTCGACACCGTGGCCGATGAGTTCAAGCGCGAACAGGGCATCGACCTGCGCAACGACCGGCAGGCGTTGCAACGGCTGAAGGAAGCGGCGGAGAAGGCCAAGATCGAGCTCTCCACCGTGATGGAGACTGAGCTCAACCTGCCCTTCATCACCGCGGACGCCAGCGGCCCCAAGCACTTGCAGATGAAGCTGACGCGGGCCAGGTTCGAACAGGTGACCGAAGATTTGCTGGCGCGTTGCCAGGGGCCGTTCGAGCGCGCGTTGGCGGATGCCCGGCTTAAAGCGAGCGACATCGATGAGGTGGTCCTGGTGGGCGGCGCCACGCGGATGCCGATGGTGCAGGAGTTGGTGCGCCAGCTCACCGGCGGCAAGGAGCCTCACCGGGGCGTCAACCCGGACGAGGTGGTGGCCGTGGGTGCGGCGTTGCAGGGCGGGGTGCTCTCCGGCTCGGTGAGGGACGTGCTGCTGCTGGACGTCACGCCGCTGACTCTGGGCGTGGAGACGTTGGGCGGGGTGATGACCCCGATCATCGAGCGCAACACCACCATCCCGATCAAGAAGAGCCAGGTTTTCAGCACCGCGGAGGACAATCAGCCGGCGGTGACGATTCATGTCCTGCAGGGCGAGCGCCCGATGACGGCGGACAACATGTCGCTGGGTCAGTTCAACCTGGATGGGATTCCACCGGCGCCACGCGGCATGCCCCAGGTCGAAGTGACGTTCGACATCGACGCCAACGGCATCCTGAACGTCAGCGCGCAGGACAAGGCGTCCGGTAAGGCGCAGCAGATCACCATCACGGCGTCCACCAACCTGAGCAAGGACGACATCGACCGCATGGTGCGCCAGGCCGAGATCAACCAGGGGGCCGACCAGCGCCGGAAAGACCTCATCGAGGCGCGCAACCAGGCCGACGCCCTGGCTTATGCCACGGAGAAAAGCTTGCGTGGTCTCGACGGCAAGGTGCGCCCCAATGACCGGCGGGCGGTGGAGCAGTTGATCGCGGAAGTCCGGCGCATGGCCCAGGGCGAGGATGTCACGGCGATTCGCGATGCGATGACCCGCTTGCAGCAGGCAAGCTATGGTATCGCGGAAAACGCCTATGGCAAGCCGGCAGCCGGTGGTCATCCGGGAAACGACAATGGTCACGCCCGTTCCGGGCCGGTCGATGCGGGCGAGGATGTTGTCGAGGGTGAGTTCCGGCAGGTGTAATCGTGACACGGGGACACGGTGACAGGGTGACAGGGTGACAGGGTGACAGGGGGAAGGGAGTGTTCTCTGTACCCCTTCTTCACCGGGTCTTTGCGTCTCGCCTTCTCCGTGTCTCGAATTGTCGTATCCTCTCAATAGTCCGGGGCAGCTCAAGGCGGATCCGTAATCCGCCGCTCGCCCGCCGAGTCACGGACTCGGCTTGAGCAGATTTGTCCTCGCCTTTTTGAGAGGATACGAATTGTCTGCCGCGTAACACTTTTTCGCGCCGGCTGTGGTATAATGCTGGAAGTTGGAGGCTTTGCCAATCTACCAATCTACCAATCTACCAATCTACCAACTTCCTTGTCTACTTGTCTACCAGAGGTTCTAACCATGTACTTTGATCCACGATATCTCATCTTTTTGGGACCGGCGTTGCTCCTGGCCTTCTACGCGCAGATGAAGGTCAAGAGCGCGTACGCGAAATACACACAAGTGGCAAACCAGCGCCGGCTGACCGGTCTGGACGCGGCCCGGATCATCCTGGGGCCGGAGGGACTCAACGACGTTTCGATCGAGGGCCTCCCGGGCCAATTGACCGACCACTACGACCCGCGCACCAAGAAGCTGCGGCTTTCGGCGGGGGTGGCGAATCAACCCAGCGTCGCGTCATTGGCCATCGTGGCGCATGAGATCGGGCACGCGTTGCAGGATTCGCACAATTACGCGCCGCTGAAACTGCGAGGCGCCATCGTGCCGGCCGTGCAGGTTAGCGGGTGGGTTGCGCCGATCCTGTTTCTTATCGGCTACCTTCTGGGCGCCACCAGTCTGGCCTGGTTGGGCGTAATCCTGTTTGCGCTGGGTGCGGTGTTCGCCCTGGTGACCCTACCGGTGGAGTTCAACGCCAGCCACCGCGGACTGCGTCTGCTGCAGACTTATCAACTGGCCGACGGGGCTGAGCTGCGTGGGGCAAAAGCGGTGTTGGATGCCGCCGCTCTGACCTATGTCGCGGCGTTGGCCCAGACTCTGGCCACACTACTGTACTACGTTACACTATTGACCGGCTCCAGGCGGCGGAGCTAAGGACTGAGAATTGAATAACTTGCGCAAGTCCGCCCTTCATTTGCCGGAGCAAGTGAGTAAGTTATTCCTTAGCCCTAACCAACTCGTACCTGATAGGGGGATCGATATGCGTCATACACGACTGTTGCCTGTTTTTATCGCGCTGCTTGCGCTAAGCCTCGCGCTGATGGGATGCGGCCTTGTGAGCCCGGCCGTGCGACTGCTGTCCGGACCGACGCCGACACCGCGCACCGTAGAACGGATCGTGGTGGCCACGCCCGCGCCACCAGTTGAACAGGCTGCGCCAGCCGCGCCAGCCGCGCCGGCTGTGACTATCAACGTGCCCGCCGGCGCCGACGTCGAGGCTGAAATCCTCAAAGCTGTCTATCAGAAGGTCAGCCCGGCCGTCGTCTACATCGAGAACTTGACCCGCCTCCAAAGCAACACGCCCTCTTCCACCGATCAAGCCTTGCCAGAAAGCCAGGGCTCCGGTTTCGTCTGGGACACGCTGGGCCACATCGTGACCAACGATCACGTGGTGCGCGGCGCGGATGAACTGCGCGTGACCTTTAGCGACGGGATCGTGTTGCCGGCTGAGCTGATCGGAACCGATCCGGACAGCGATCTGGCCGTCATCAAAGTGGATCCCAAACTGGCCCACCTGGCGCCGGTTGAGCAGGGCGATATCGACCAGGTGCAGGTTGGGCAGCGGGCCATCGCCATTGGCAACCCCTTCGGTTTCGCCGGCACCATGACGTCGGGCATCGTCAGCGCGATCGGCCGCAGCATCCCGGCAAGTACCGGGTTCAACATCCCCGAAGCGATTCAGACCGACGCCGCGATCAACCCCGGCAACTCGGGCGGTCCACTGCTCGACGCGGCCGGCCAGGTGATTGGCGTCAACGCGCAGATTCAGTCCTCCACCGGCAGCAACTCGGGCGTGGGCTTTGCGATTCCCATCAACATCGTGCAGCGGGTCGCGCCAGCGCTGATCCGTGACGGGGTGTATCGCCATGCGTATCTGGGGATCAGCGGCCAAACCTACAGCCCGGCCTGGGCCGATGCCCTTGGCTTCTCCACAACGGATCGCGGCGCCTATGTGATGGATGTGCGTAGTGATGGACCTTCTGCGCGGAGCGGCCTACGGGCAGGCAGTCAGGATACCAAAGTGATTCTGGGGATCGGCGTGAGCGGGGCGATTTACCTGCAACGGGGCGGTGATCTGATCATTGCCATCGACGGCCAGCCGATCGCGACCTTTGACGACCTGCTGGTCTATCTGGAGAGCTACAAGTCGCCCGACGATCGGGTGGAACTGACGGTTCTGCGGGCTGGCGAGGGACAGCAAACGGTCTCGATCACCCTCGGAGTGCGACCCACTCGCGTCGAATAGCGCGGTCTGAAACACGCTGCTTAAGACTTCCGCAGACCCCAGGTCGCGGAAGTCTTATCTTTTGTACGCATTCGCTATGGTTACTACTCAGCCTTTGTGGTGATGTCATTCCCGCAAGCTCTTAGCGGGAATCCAGCGGCGCTGCCAGCGGGAACCTGGATGCCCGATAGAAGCA
>MNXL01000119.1 GCA_001871755.1 Anaerolineae bacterium CG2_30_64_16 | reverse complement strand
TCATCCACGACAGCGCCTCCTCCGGGCCTGCGTCCTGTTTTCCGAATGCCCGTGTTGGCCACCTGGTTTCATGTTCCTCCCTCCTCCAACTTCCCCAACACCTTCTCCGCCTCCTCCCGCGCGACCGCCGACGGCGCCTGATCGATGAACGCCCTCAGCGTCGCGATCACCGTGCCCCCGCCGATCCCCTGCAGCGACAGCGCGGCCAGCCAACGGAGCTGTTCGTCTTCGTCGCCCAGGGCCGCGACCAGCTCGCCGATGGCTACTATGGCTTGTAAGGCGGGATATTCGCGAAGTCACCGAGGTCCCACTCGACCCGGTTGCGCCCATCGGTCAGGATCAGGGTCAGGGACTGCACATCCTCCTTCACATCCCACAGCATGAGGAGGGGCGTCTCCACGCCCGGGTTGATGTCGTCGAACACCGACTTGCCTACCGAGAACTCCCACATGGCATAGATCATCGCCCATCGCTCAGTCGTCAAGGGATCCGAGAAGTCATAAATGCGCCCCTTGTCGTCCCGCAACGCCGGCGCAAGTGAGTTCGAAATGCTCTGCGTGCCGGAAGCCACGTTCTTGGCCAACACGAACACGATGGCATAGCGGCCCATTGCAACCTTGGAGCTGTCGTACTGATAGACGGCCTTCTCGTTTTGCACCCTTTCGGCCTGGATTTCCCAGGTTCCGATCCGTGTCCGCGTGTGCATGCCGGGCCTCTGGATTGCCGGCGCGGGGGGCGAGGTGGGTTTCGGCGTCGGGCTTGGAGGAGGCGTGGGGATATTCGCCGCGACTTTCACGCTCGCTGTATCACCTCCGGCCGTCACAACCGACTTGGCGACCCAGGCGGCTTTCCTATTGACACAGCAGATCTCAAACCAGACACCATCGGGACTCCGGCCGGTGATCTCGTACTGTTGCCCTGCCGCTGCCGATCCCGCGACCGGATAGTTGGTCCCTGGCCCCGCCCGCAGATTGACCGTCTTGCTCGCCACGACATACGGAGCCGCTGGCGTGTCGGTGGCTGTCGGCGCGAGCGTGTCCGTTGGCAGTGGCGTGTTGGTGGGCAGCGGTGTGTCGGTAGGGACGGGGGTGGCCATTGGCGCCGGGGTTGCAGTCGGCGCTTGAACTGGAGCGTCCGTGCTCTTTGCCGCGGCTGCTGGTTCAGCAGAAGCGATGGCCGCGCTGATTGGAGTCGGCTCCGCCCGCGTCGCTGCGATTGTCGGGGCTGTCGCTCCCTGCACTGCGGTTGGCGCCGAGGCAGTGAGCGTCGCCCGCACAGCCTTGACCACCAAGTCTGGATTGGGGGTCGGACTCGCACACCCGGCCAGGCCCACGCTGAGGATGATGACGAAAACCATCAAGCGATTCATGAGTTAGCTCCTCCTTCCGCTTCGGTCTTCTGCCAGGCGCCTGCGCGACGCCATCTGGGCCGCGGTGATGCGACTCAAAAACCCCCTAACCAAATCCCCGCCACCTGACCCTCGTCGTTCACCTCTCCCTACCACGCTGGGGACACAGTTTTTCTATCCCGTCCACCTGTGGACGCCGTCACTCCCCCTCGCCCAACTCAATCAGATCATACGACGTCCGATGCACTCCGATATCATTCTCCACCAGCAGCCGCACCAACTGCTCCCCGTTCATCAGCGCCACCGGCACCGCGTTCGGCCGCTCGGCCTCGGCGCACGCCCCCTTGCTGAAATCGCTCGTCGTGATAATCAACCCCTGCTCATGCGTCCCCAGGCTCCCGCGCACCTGCTGCACCACCGGCGCCTGCACATTGCGCTTCCACCGCTTTACCTGCACTGCCATCCGAGTGCGGATCACATCGCCCACCACCAGCGTCCCGCGCACATCGATCCCGCCGTCCCCGCTGGCCGGCGTCATCGTCACATCATCGAAGCCCAGCGCGGCCAGCAGCTCCACGATCAGCGCCTCGAACTCCGCCGGCGGCATCACCATGAGTTGGCCGTGCAGCTTCTTGCGCACCCCCTCGTTGTGCTGCTCGATCTGAAACGCCAGCCCGCCCACCACCCACTTTGCCAGTCCGATCATGCCCTGGCCGTGCATGATGAAGCGCGGCGACTCCCCGCGGCGTGTCTGCCGCTTCGTCTCCGTCAGCACCTGCGCGTACAATGTCGCTTCCGGCGTCAGCCCTTTCGTGTTGACCAGCCCCAACGTCAACGCTTTCTCGGTGATCGCTCGGTAATGCACCGGTTGCTTATGGCCGAACTGTTCCAACACCGCTTCGGCCGCATCAGTGAAAGAGAAGGAAGATGAGGACTTCCGAGGAATCTCCTCGCCTGTCTGTGCCATCTTGGATGGCGATGATGCTGCCTTCGCTGCTGTATCACCGCCCGGCCCAGGTGCGCCCGCGGCCGACACCGGCTGATCCGCCGGCTCGCTCCGTCCTGCAACCACTGCCGCGACTTCCTTGGGCTGTTTCGGCTTCGCGCCCCGGACCGCCGCTTCCGGCAGCCCCCACTTCCGCAGCGCGAACACCCCCGGCCCTGTGCGCTGAAACCGTGATCCCCCGGCCAGGTCCTTGATGTCCGTTCCCAGTCGCGCGTTGATCGTCGCCTCCGGCGTCAAGCCCTCCGTCTGCCAGAGGCCCTGCTCCAAGACCCGCCGCGTGATCTCCCTGTAACCCAGCGGCTCTCCCGCGTTGGCAAGCACGATCTCAACGGCATCAATGGCGTTCATCTGTGTTTACTCCTGTGATAGTGCTCCTCAGCTTCTCCATGCCTTCAACCACTCTCGCCCCTGCTCGCTGATCTCGCACACGCTGCGCGGCGTGTCATCTCGGAGCAGTCCTATTTCGCACCGGCTATTGCCCACCCACTGAGCCGTGTTGCGCCAGCGCGTAGTGACGCCGTCGGAGGGCAAGACGACCAGATCGTGCTCGTTAATCGGGCAATCCCTGGACAATTGGCAACAATGCCAACTGGAACCGTGCCATCGTCTCGATCATCCGTTCCTGAAGTTCCGGCCAGGTCTCCCGCGCCAGAAGCCCGCCACCTGATAGATCATACCGGACGTAGGACCCTCGCCCCCGGTCATAGCGATCCCACTCCAGTGCGGCGTCGAAGACATGCTCGATCTCCTTACGATGGGCGAACAAGAGGTCGAAGAGACGCTTATTTTCGGCAGCGTCCTGCCGATAAATCGACAAATCCAGGCCGGCATCGTGCATCCGAATCAAGTAATCCCAATACAACTGCTTCTTTCCCGTTGGGGCGCTGATCCAGCTGCCAATCCCCCTCCCGAGCCGAGCCGGCAAGGGTACCCTGCCGGCAGCTCTGTGCATGAACCCCTGCCAGAATTCCCGCCGCATGAAGTGACGCGGCGCCAGCCCCCCATCAGCATCATCTAGCTCCGGCACCGCGTCGGGTATCGAGATATCCGGCAGTGCGATCGTCTGCAACTCCGGTTTGGGCCCTTTCCCTGTTGACAGGAGCGTGAAGGCGTCGTGGATAACCCCCGCCATCCGCGCCCGCCGGGCCTCCAAGAACTGATCGTAGGGCATGTGCTCCCAGCCATCCGGCAGCGCGTGCCAGTAGTACATCTGCGCCAATTCCTCCGGTTGGAAGTCCGCTCCGGTCTCCGGCTTGAAGCGGGCCAGGTACTTGGGCAGGTATGTGGCCGGCGCTGTGTCGCTGATCTCGATGTTGTCTTGCCACTCCACCAGGGCGAAGTTGGCCAACTGATTCTGCTGCGGCTGCTCGCTGATACCCAGCTTCGCCAGATACTTGCGCGGGAAAAGGTGATGCCGTTCCAGTGCGGACTTCTTGGCATGCGCCGCCGGGTCCAGGAGGTCGGCTACCTTCACCTTTGAGAACAATACCCGCGCGTCGAGCAAATTGAGCGCGGCATAGTAGGCGAAAAGGGCGGGCACCCGCGCGCCTGAGATTGTCAACGCGGCCGGCAGGGTGGTGCGCCAGAAATCGCCCGTGAGGGTGTCGCCAATCACTTTGCGCCAGAGCACGACAAAGCCGGCGGCGTCCTTCACTTCGCGCAGGTACGCCAAGTCTTGCTCCATGCGGGTTTCCGGCGAGTCGGTGTAGCGTCCGGTTAGGGCCGATGCGAAGAACCATTGCGCCATGATCTCGCGCAGCGTATCGTGATCCACGCCATAGTCGTATTTGCCGATCAGCCAGAGCACGTACGTGTAGAGGATCGCGGTCTTCGAAGTGATCATGTCGCCGTTGCGATAACCGGCGCGCAAGAGGACTGTGAGGAAGTCCTTCCAGTTCTGCACGTTGATGACGCGCTCTTGTGCGGCCTTGAGCAGGGTGAACTGCTTGTCGCGGAACTCATCCGAGAAGGCCTCCGTTTCCAGGTCCTTGCCACGCAACAGCGAGTATACGTGACGCAGGCGGGCGCGGCGAAATCCGTAGCCAACATCCACGCGCAACAACTGGTCGGGGTCCGGCTGCAAGAAATGATTGAAGGGCGTCGCGCCCGAGACGACCGGCTGCCTCGCGCCGCGACAGAAGGCCTCGAGGGCCGCCCGGCCCTCATCCCAGAACACGGACATGAGGGTGAGGATGAAATCAGCCTCATTGAGACGGGTACCTGTCCCATTGATGCGGACGAAGACCTCAGCCACCTGCTCTTCGGCCATCGAAGGCGACAGCACTAGCGCCGTAAATGGGTAGTTGCCCAAGTTATGCAGGTCGCTCAACGCTTGCGTGATCCCGTTCTCCTCGGCCTGGCTCAACGCGTTCAGCGGGCGCAGGGCTTTCAGATGCGCGACGAACCCGGTCACGAACTGGAAGATACTGGTGGCGGGTGACCAGAGAACACTGATGTCGGAGACGAACTCGGGATCGTTCTGCACGGTCGCATCGGCCACCATGAATTTGCCGTCGCGCGGGCGGAAGGCGATGCGAATGCGTTCCTTCTGGTAGTTCTCGCACACCACCTCAACGCCCTTGACTACGGCGTAGAGTGACGTGAGGCGCTGCTGCCCGTCCACGATCAGCATCTGCGGCACCACCTGTTTGCTATCGACGCCGATCTGCCTGTGGCCGCCGGGCAGCCCGTTGCTCCAAAAGAGGAGGTAACCGACGGGGTAGCCGTGGTACATCGAGTCGAACAGGTCCCGCACCTTGCTGTTCGGCCACACGAAAGGCCGCTGGATCTCCGGCAGACCGATCTGGCCCAGCTTGATCTGGTCGAGCAGAGTGGCAAGGGTATAGTTGATTTGGGTGAAAAGCGTTGTAGTCATGCTAGAGTACCAGTCCCTTCGGTTATGCGCCGCGAACCAAACGATTCGCCAATCCTTGTCCGTGTCTTTCCCCATTCGCTCATCCGCCGGGCTCCGCCAACTTTCCCAACACCTTCTCCGCCTCATCGCGCACCACGTCTGATGGCGCCTGGCCCATGAATGCGCGCAGCGTCGCGATCACCGTGCCCCCGCCGATACTCTGCAGCACCGAGCCCGCCAACCAGCGGATGCGCTCGTCCTCATCCCCCAGCGCGGCGACGACTTCGCCTATAGCCTCGGGCGTCCCCTTGTTGCGCAGCGCCATGACCCGGCCCAGGCGCTGCGTGTACGTGCCTTGGGGCGGCGCAGAGAGCAGAACCGGCTGGGCCGGGGGTTCCGGTTTCGGCTGTGGAGCCTTGACCTTGGGAGCCGGCGTGGCGGGAGTAGCCGTCGCGCCGAACAGGTCGCGCTGGCCGGTGTCCGGTTCTGGTTCCGCCCCGGAAGCAGGTTTGACGGCCGGTGCAGGCGCCTGAACCGCCCCGAACTTCGGAGGCTCAGACGCAACAGGCTGTACCACTGTTTGATATGTAGGCCCAACCTCCGCCACCCGCTGACCCCTGACTCCTGACCCCTGCCCCCTGTCCCCTGACT
>MNXL01000282.1 GCA_001871755.1 Anaerolineae bacterium CG2_30_64_16 | reverse complement strand
AGACCGGCCACAGCGATTCCCCGAAGAATTGAGAAGATACCCAGGTTTCTCCGAGAAACCTGGTTTCTTTGTGTCGTCACGGCTCCACCGGCGTCAGCCAGCGGTCCCCTTCCTGGCCCTCCGCGGCCCAACCTTTGACCTCTTCGCCCTCCAACTGCCACCAGAGGAAGCCGTCCAGGCGCACCGGGCCGCCGCGCACGACGAATTGCGTGCCGGGCAGGACCCGGGCGACGGCCGTCGCGTCGATGCCGGCCGCCTCGCGCACCGTCAGCACTTTGCCCTCCTCAGTGGTCACCTGGACGCGATCCCCCAGCCGCACTGCGCGGTTGCTCAGCTCGCCGCCGCCCGTCGCGGGCCCAGCCCCGGCATCGGGCGCCAACCATTTGTCCTCTAACGTGCCGGCCGCCACCCAGCCCACCACGCCCGCGCCGTCGTCGATTTGCCACCAGGTGTAGTTCTCGCCCTGGACCGGCCCCCCGATCACCTTGACCACCGCGTCCGCGTTCAGCTTGCCGACCTTGTTGCCCGTTGTCGCGGCCTGATCGCGCACGTTCAGGCCGCCGCTGGCTGCCACGCGGGCCGTCTGACCCACCGCCAGGCCCGGGGCCGGGATGGAGGTCGGCGTGGGCAACGCGGTCGGCGTGGGTGCAACGGCCTGTGCCGCGGTCGTCGGGGTTGGGGTAGCCGCGGTAGTGGGCGGAGCCGTCGCCGCGGGTGCGGCCGGCGTCGGCCCCACGGTCGGCGTTACCCGCACCTGAAAACCGCCACACGCCAGGGACGCCAGGACCAGCATCCCCAGTGGGAGCAATATTCGCCATCGACCTTGTCCCCCTCGCATTCTCGCCCTCCTTGGCCCCATGCCGATTGCGGAGTACCCAAAATCCCAAATCCGCAATCCGCAATCCGCAATCGCTACATACTATCCGGCGCGTTCACGCCCATCAGCCCCAGCACCCGGGCGAACACGGCCTTGGTCGCCGCTACCAGCCGCAGCCGAGCGTAGCTCACCCCCACGTCAGCCGGGTCGGACGAAACGACGCGGCAGTCCCGGTAGAACGCGTGGAACACCCCCGCCAGCTCCAGCGCGTAGAACGCCAGGTGGTGCGGCGCGAGTTGCGTGGCGGCTTTCTCGATCACTTCGGCCAGCTCGACCATCTTGCGCAGCAGCGCCATCTCGGCGGGATGCTGCAATAGGGCGGTATCCGCTACCGCCCACCGGTCCGGCTGGAAGCCGCGTTCGGCGGCCGTGGTCAGAATGCTGGCCATGCGCGCGTGCGCGTATTGGACGTAGTACACCGGGTTCTCGTCGCTCTGTTGCACGGCCAGGTTCAGGTCGAAGTCCATCACCGAGTTGTTGGAGCGGGTCAGCAGCAGGAAACGCACCGCGTCCGCGCCGACCTCCTCCAGCACCTCGTCCACGGTGACGATGTCGCCGGAGCGCTTGGACAGCTTGACCTCCTGGCCGTCCCGGTAGAGCCGCACCAGGTCGTAGAGCACGATGGTAAGTCGGTCGGGGTCCAGCCCCAACGCCTTCATCAGGTGCGGCATACGCCGCGCCTGGTTCTGATGATCCACCGCCCAGACGTCGATCACCCGGTCGAAGCCGCGCTGGACGAACTTGTCGTAGTGATAGGCCACGTCCGACGCGTAGTAGCCGGGCCGGCCATCGGAGCGGATCAGCACCTCGTCCCGGTCGGAGCCCAACGCGCTGGTGCGCAGCCACACCGCGCCGTCCTTGAGCTCGGTCAGCCCGGCCTGGCGCAGCCGGGCCATCACCCTTTCGAAGATGCCGTCGTCGTAGAGGCTCTTTTCCGTGAACCAGCGGTCGAAGTGGATGCGCAGGCCGGCCGCCGACTCCCGGATGCTGGCCAACTCCAATGTTTCACCGATGGCGCTGAGCGCGGCGATGGCATCCTCTTCGGCCATGCTCAGGAACCGGTCGCCGTGCTCGGCGATCACCGCGGCCGCCAGGTCGAGCATGTACGTGCCCTGGTAGTGATGCGGCTCCAGCGGCGCGGCCTGCCCCAACGCCTGTTGGTAGCGCCGATAGAGGGTCTCGGCAAAGGTGCGCATCTGGGTGCCCGCGTCGTTGACGTAGTACTCGCGCTGCACCGCGTAGCCGGCCGCGTCCAACAGACTGGCCACGACATCGCCCAGCACTGCGTTGCGCGCCGAGCCCATGTGCAGCGGCCCGGTCGGGTTGGCGCTGATGAACTCCACCTGGCACGTCTGGCCATGCCCCAGGTCCACGTCCCCGTAACGGCCGGCCGCGGCCTCGATCGCGGCCACCTGCCCGGCCAGCCACCGTTCGCTCAATCGAAAATTGATGAACCCGGGCGGGACCACTTCCGCTGCGTCCAGGTAATCGACCTGCGGCAGCCGCTTGGCGATAGCCTGGCCAATGGCCATTGGCGCCATGCGCGCGAACCGTGCCGACTGCATCGCCACCGCGGTGGTGTAGTCGCCGTGGCCGGTGTCCTTGGGCCGCGCGATCTCCACCGGCGGCGAAGCGTATTTCGGCAAGTCGCCTTTGTGCTGGGCTTTCTTGATAGCTTTGGTGACCAACTCAGCGATTTGGTCTCGGATCACAAAAACACGCCTCCTGCGATGTGGTTTCTACAAGGTACTCAACCCGCTGTTCCGCAAAACGGTCGCCCCCGCAAAACGGACATACAGTCTTTTTGCTATTCATTGCCGCGCGAATGGTATCCTCTCAATAATCCGGGGTGGCTGTGGCCGGTCTCCTGACCGAGCCACCGTGGCTCGGTCAGGATGTAAATGCTCATAGGGTTTGACCCCTGAATGCTCATTAACAACTTACCCCACACCTTCCGGAAACGGCAGCGGTAGTTGCTGCGGCACCGAGTGTGCCGAGTGATCAGTAATACCGGTGATGTCAGCCACGGATAGTCGCTTAGCGGGGCGCCGACAGATCTCCACGTCGGGTTTGTCGGCGTCCGTGAAAACGAAATGGCAGTCGCCAGGGTCGAAACGGACCAAGACGGTGTGACCACGATGGGCAGCACCGACTCCGACAATGACCGTCAGCATTTCGTGAAGGAAAAGGGGTAAGTTGTTAATGAGCAACTGCAGGTCAAACCATATGAGCTTCTACAAGGAGACCGGCCACAGCGAGCGATTCCTCGAAGAATTGAGAAGATACCGCGAATGTACTGGGTCAACATGTGCAGGCTCTCCAGTCACGTTAGAATATAGGAGGAATTCCAGCTTGCTTGCACAACTCATTGGCCGTGATTCTATCAAGCGTCCGGTGCCGTTTCACCGGGATGACCTTATCTCCATTTGTGTAGATGGAATGCTTTGCGCCCTCTCTCAAGAGCCAGAATCCATGCTTCTCGAAGTGGCGAATCAAGTCTCGACGCCGAACCGACATCAGACCTCCATGGCTATGGCTTCCATCAGGAAACGCCCAACAGGTATCTCTTTTCCCAATTGCCGATACGCTGCGATCATTTCCTGTAAGGCATCGGTCAGGCTCTCACGGCACTCGGTCAGGGTTGCGCCTTCTGTAACCACCTCTGGCCACTCCACAAGCTGCCCCATGTAACCCGAAGGAATTTCAGTATACTTCACAAGGTAGTTTTGCAGCATGGTCCCTTTTGTCCCCTTCCACACCTGAATCACGACCGAAAACAACTTTCAACCGTCCACCGCTGCCAACTCATACCAGTTCGGCCCGGCCTCCAGGTCCACCACCAGCGCGGCCTTGAGATCGTACGCGCCTTCCATCGTCTCCTTCACGAGCCGGCCGACCGCGACCAGCTCCGCGTCCGGCGTCTCCAGCACCAGCTCGTCGTGCACCTGCAAGGTGATGCGCGCCCGATAACCGCCCTGCTGCAACGCCCGGTGGAGCCGGATCATGGCAATTTTGATGATGTCGGCCGCGGTGCCCTGGATCGGATGGTTGATCGCCGCGCGCTCCGCGGCCTGGCGGGTGTTGAACGCGCGATTGCCGGTCGCAGTGGTTTGGAGCACCGGGAAATAGCGGCGCCGGCCGAGCAGCGTCTCCACGTAGCCGTGCTGGTAGGCGAACGCCTTGGTGTCCTCCAGATAGCGTTTCACGCCGGGGTAGGTGGCGAAATAGCGCGCCAGAAATTGCTCGGCATCGGCCCGGCTCAGCCCCGTGCGCTGCGCCAGACCGTACGCGCTGACCCCGTACGACGTGGCGAAGTTCATCATCTTGGCCACGCTCCGCTGCTCCTTGGTCACCTGGCTGAGCGGTACCCCGTAGACCTTGGTCGCCGCGCTGGCGTGGATGTCCTCACCCCGGGCAAAGGCCGCCAACAGGTAGTCGTCGCCGGAAATGTGGGCCAGGATGCGCAGCTCCACCTGCGAGTAGTCGGCCGAGAGCAGTTGCCAGCCCGGCTCGGCCACGAACGCCCGCCGGATTTCCCGGCCGATCTCGGTGCGCACCGGGATGTTCTGCAGGTTCGGCGCGCTGGAGCTGAGCCGGCCGGTCTCGGCGCCGGTCTGGTTGAACGAGGTGTGCAGCCGGCCCGTGCGCGGGTTGACCATGGTCGGCAGCGCGTTCACGTAGGTGCTGAGCAGTTTGCTCAATTGGCGCTGTTCGAGGATGAGATCGACGATCTCGTGCTTGCCGCGCAGCCCCTCCAGCACGTCGGCGGCCGTGGAATAGGCGCCTGCCTTGGTCTTCTTCAAACCCTGCGTGGGCAGGCCCAGTTTGCCGAACAGCACATCGGAGAGCTGTTGCGTGGAGTTGATGTTGAACGCGTAGCCGGCGATCTGTTGGATCTCCAGCTCGATCTGCTGGAGCCGCGCGGTCAGCTCGACCGACATCTGCGCCAGGTAGTCGACGTCCAGTTTGATGCCGGCCGTCTCCATCGCCACCAGCACCGGCACAAGCGGCATCTCCACGTCCCGGAAAAGGGACGTCAGCCCTTTCTCGGCCAGTTCAGGCAACAATTGATCGGCCAGAGCCAACGTCATGGCCGCGTCCGCGCTGGCGTAGGCCGCGGCCTGGGCCGCCGGCGCCTGGTCCATGGTGATCTGGTTCTTGCCCGTGCCGATCAGCTCGCTGATGGGGGTCATCTCGACCTTGAGCCGTGTCCACGCCTGGTCCTTCAGCCCGAGCCCGCGGCTGCCGGGATCGATCAGCCACGCCCCGATCATGGTGTCCACCAGGTCGCCGGCCACGGGCAGGCCGTTGCGGGCCAGCATCGTCAGATCGTAGCTGGCGTTGTGCGCGATCTTGGTGATCCGGGCATCGGCAAACGCGGGTCTGAGCGCCTGGCGCACCACCTCCCAGGGCAGCGGGGTCACATCCCCGTGCCGCACCGGGATGTAGGCGGCTTCCGGCCGCGTCGAGCCCCCCGGTTTTTCGGGGAAACCGGGGGGCTGATCTTTCCACGCCAGCGCCACCCCCACCAGTTCAGCCATCTGCGGGTCCGTGCTGGTGGTCTCCGTGTCGAACGCGATCATCGGCGCGGCGGCCAGGCGCGCGGCCACGTCGGCCAGCGTCGCGGCGTCGGTGACCAGGAAAGCGGTAGGTTGGTAAATTGGTGAATTGGTAGATTGGTAGATTGGTAGGTTGGTAGATTGGTAGATTGGTAAATTGGTAGATTGGTAGATTGGTAGATTGGTAGGTTGGTCGGCTGGTCCGTTGGTGGATTGGGGAGTCGCCTCGGTGGGGAAGAGTGCCATCTGCGCCTCCGCGCCCCCGCTCCCTGGCACCCCCGCTCCCACAC
>MNXL01000043.1 GCA_001871755.1 Anaerolineae bacterium CG2_30_64_16 | reverse complement strand
GCTGAGCGCGAAATGGGCAGCTTCGTTCCGGTGTGGACGCCGGAGCTGGCGCGCGAGTTCGCCTTGCTGATCCTGCCCGCCGTGTCCGATCCGGTAGACCATCCCGTGGTAGCGCCGTTCCTGCCGACGTGGCCCTGGCCAGCCGTGCCGAACACCCGCATCAGCCCGGCCCTGAGCGTCATCCTGAAAGCGCGCCGGGCGGCGGGCGTGGAGGGCGGCCGCTTCGTCACCGTGCCTCACCCTGGCGTGCCGGCGGTCGAGGTGGATCGTCGCAAGTGGCCCGAGGTAACGCTACAGGCGCTTACTCTCGAAGATGTGTTGGCTTTGCCGGCCGGCGCGCTGGCCTGCCTGGACACGCCGCTCGCGGTGCAGGATCAGGCGCGCCTGGAAGAGCTCGTCGGTCAGGTCTATGCTGTATTAGAGCCGAACGGCTACTGGCACTTTGTGGGCTTGATGCCATCTTCGATGCCGGCGCACTGGGTCTTCACCTACTTCCCAGAGGCGTGGACCTATGTGCGGGGTGCGACTTGGACTCCCCACAAGATCTACAACAGCTTGCGTGGCGCCGGCTTTGGCCTGGTGCTGCAGGAACACACCTTCTACCAGCCGATTAGCCTGGGCGCAGCCGACGCCATCGCGCAACGGCGCGAAGGCATCCTGGCGACCCTGCCCGAAGAAGCATTTCGCAAGGGACTGGCGCAACTCGCGGCGGCAGTGCGCGCACAGAGTGAGAAGGCTCTCATCGGCTCCGAAGTGACGCTGGTGGAGGTGGCGGCTGTCAAGGATGAACAACCGCGGCCCAAGCGCCGCAAGCGGCCCTTCGACGTCCCGGCAGGGGCGGCCGAATCTGAGCCGATCGAAGTCGAGTGATGGCGTTTCTGGAAAAGCGGGAAGGATCGGCCAACGAGGTGCAGGGGGCTGTAATTGATTTGACAAACTACAAGAAAAGAGGTATCGTTGCACTAACTGCGACTTTGGCACCTTACCAAGAGCCAAAGGCTATATGACGACTGAATGTGGACGTCGAGTCGCTTAAATGGCGAGAGCCATCCCTCGGACTTGCTTGGCGGCATCCGGGATGGCTCTCACAGCGGCCGGCGTTCTGCAATCGGGCGAATAGCCTTGTTTAGGCAGAAATACCAGCAGCGGGGACGACGGGGTTCGAACCCGCGATCTTCGGCTTGACAGGCCGACATGTTAACCACTACACTACGTCCCCAGTTGTCTCGCCACGCCGGTTTTGTTGCGCTCGAGACAGGTCTATTTGTACCACACTCCCGCACACACGTCAAATTTACCTCCTTCCACTGTACGGTGGTATACTGTGTCCTTCTTTTTTGCAAACGGTGGGCAGCGGGTCGGCGCGATGATGGTGAACCGCGCCCGCCTGTTGTTGGCCGTGCTCCTGGTGATGGCCGCGCATACGCTGATTTATGACCATCCCTTCCCACTGGCCGCGGAGCCGTATCGCTTTCTCTGGCTCGGCCTCTCCGGGTTGATCGGCCTGGCTCTTGGCGACAGCCTGCTGTTCCAATGCTACGTCATGATCGGATCGCGCAGGGGTGGCCTCGACGCTCATGGCGATGAGCCCGGTCCTGTCGTTACCGCTGGCGCGGTGGTGGATCACGCACGAGCGCGTGACCCGCTACGCCGTGCTGGGGACGGTGGTCGCGATGATCGGGGTGGCGTGCATGTTTCTGGTGTGAGGCGCGAAGCCGACCGCACGTGAGACTCGAAGCGCGCTACACCCGCGTTCGCAGGAGTGACGCGTTTTGAGTTTCAAAGACCTCCATCCAACAGACTGTCAAACGCGTCGGCGGGTAGTGCGTCTAGCGTCGGCGCTGTTCGGTCCGCAGGCAGCGTCGCGTAAGCCGGTCCGACGCCGATGGCTTTCATGCCGGCACGGTGGGCGCCTTCGATGCCCGCGAGAGCGTCCTCGACCACCACGCAGCGATGCGCCGGCGCGGCCACCCGGGCCGCGGCCAGCAGGAACACCTGCGGGTCTGGTTTGCCCTGCTGAACATCTTCTGCCTGTACCACCGCATTGAAATAGGCGGCGACGTCGAGCTCATCCAGGATCGCGTTCACATTCAGCCGGGGCGCAGAGGTGGCCAGCGCCTGGCGCCAGCCTGCCGCGGCCAGCCGCTCCAGCCAATCCCCGACGCCGGGCAACAGGGCCACCCCGTGGGTGCGCACCAGCTCGCGATAGCGGATTTCCTTGCCATCGGCGATCCGGTCGACCTCGGCGTCCGGCAGGTCCGCGCCGAAGAACGTGCGCAGGATGGTGTCGTTGCGCTGGCCGAACGTTTGGGCGAACAGCTCACGGGTCATCTCGACACCTTCGGCCGCAAACGCCTCCTGCCACGATAGCCAATGGTAGTGCGCCGAGTCGAGGAGCGTGCCATCCAGATCCCAGAGTACGGCGCGCGGTGTGTCAGGTCGCAAGTCGTTCATGCATCTCCCTCAGTCAACGGTCAGTGTCTTGCTGAGATTACGCGGAAAGTCGGGGTCGAATCCGCGGGCCACGCTGATCTCGTAGGCCAGGCATTGCAGCGGCAGGACGGCCAGCAGCGGGTTGAAGAGCGCGTCCGCGTCCGGCAACACGATCAGATCGTGCGCGTTGGCGCGCAGCCGGGCGTCCTCCTGACCGATGGCGATGGCGCGGCCGCCGCGGCAGGTCGTCTCGTTGATGCCGCTCACCAGCCGCGGCACGTCTTCCGGGCCGGCCACGAAGAGTACCGGGTAATCGTCACGCACGGCCGAGAGCGGCCCGTGTTTGAACTCCGTGGAGAGCATCCCTTCGCAGTGCGCATAGGTGATCTCTTTCAGCTTCAACGCGCCCTCCAGCGCGATGGGATAGGTCAGGCCATACCCCAGGCAGTAGAGGTCCTGCTGGGCCACCAGAGCCGGCGCCAGCGCGGTCACTTGCGGCTCGATCGCGGCCAGTGTGCGGTCCATCAGGTCCGGCAGCGCGGCCAGGGGTGCGGTGGGGTGACCGCCCATGCGCAGCGCCAGATAGAGGAACGCGACCACCTGGTTGGTGAACGTCTTGGTCGCCGGCACGCTGATCTCGTAACCGCAGGTCAACGGCAGGTGCACTGCGCTCTCGCGCATCAAGGTGGAGCCGATAACGTTGACCAATCCCAACACGGTCATGCCCTTGCCCTGGGCCAGCGCCAGGGCGTCCAACACGTCCTTGGTCTCGCCGCTTTGGCTGACGAACACCCCCACATCTTCCGGCCCGACGGCCGGCCCGTACTGGGGCAGGAATTGCGGGGCCAGGATCGGGATCGCGGCGCGGCCGGCCAGCCGGGCCATGTAGACCGCTCCCAATATGCAGGCGTGATAGCTGGTGCCACAGCCCAACAGATAGAGATGGCGCGCGGCCCGCATGCGTTCGACCATCGCCGCGACATCGGCCGAGGCATCCAGAAGGTGCAGCAGCTCGCGGGCGACTTGTGGCTGCTCGTGGATCTCCTTGAGCATAAAATGCGTATAGCCGCCCTTGGCCGCGGCGTCCATGCTCTCGGTCACCCATTCCGGCTCGCGCTGGACGAGCGCGCCGTCTGCGACGCGGCGCAGCTCGATTCGGTCCGGCCAGAGCGTGACAATCTCGCCATCCTGCACCCGCACGATCCGCCGCGTGAGCGGCAAGATCGAAGGCAGATCGGACGAGATGCAGGTTGCGCCGTCGATCAGGCCCACCACCAGCCCGGAACCCTTCTTGATGGCGTAGAGACAGTCTTCGCGGGTGGCGGCGATGACGAAGGCATAGTCCCCTTCCAGGTCAGCGTAGGCGCGGCGGATCGCGGTGACCATGTCATGGCCGCGATCCACGTAGCGCTCCACCGCGTGGACGCACGACTCGCCGTCGTTGGCCGAGCGCACGGTCAGCCCCTCGGCGATGAACTGCTGTCGCAACTCGACGTTGTTGACCACGTTGCCGTTGTGTGCGCCCACCAGGTCGCCGTCCGAGTCCAGGTGGGGTTGGGCGTTGGCCTGGGAAGGGTGGCCGAAGGTGGCCCAGCGTAACTGCACGATGCCGCGGCGGCCGCGCATCGCGGCGAAGTTGTGGCGGGTCGCAACCTCGTCCACCTTGCCCACGTCCTTGCGCAGATCGACCACACCGTCAGCACCGATGGTCGCGCACCCCACCGAGTCGTAGCCGCGATAGGAAAGCCGGCGCCCGGCCGCGGTCAGCAGGTCGCCGAGCGGTCCTTCTTCAGTCGTCACAATGCCGAAAATCCCGCACATGTTATCTCGTCGTTGAGTCTACGTCCCTTCTCAGTTTTCCGAGACATGCTGTGGCCGCCGTTCGACAGCGCTCACGATGATGTCTGTGACCTGATGCCACTAACTTTTCTCGTTAGCTGTGGCCGGTCTCCTGACCGAGCCACCGGCAGCCTCGCCGGGGCAGCCAAATCAGGCCGCCGGAGCGGGCACGGTCAGGAGACCGGCCCGAGCGAGGGGAAAATGTTGGGGCATCAGGTCTGTGACCGAGCCACCGCGGGACACAACCTTGCTTCTCTCGGATCAAGCACTTGTGGAGTATAACGGGCAAGCGAGGAAGGGTCAAATCGAGGGCTACAATGCCCCGTATTCGTCGACGGCCTCGTAAAACGCGACCAGGTTCTCCAGCGGCGTGAAGTCCACATCGTAGGCCGGCGCCAGGAGGAGTCCCTCGGGTCCGAGGGTTTCGATGCGATACTTGACCTCGGCTCGGATCTGGGCGGGCGTGCCGTGATCCCAAAGCCACGCGCTGCCCACCGTCCCCCACATCGCCAGCCGGTCACCGAATGCGCGCTTGATGGCGATCGCGTCCATGCAGTCGGGCTGTACGGGGTTGATGACGTTCACGCCGATCTCGACCAGCTCCGGCACGATCCGCGTGAAGTCCCCGTCGCTATGGTAGAAGATGATGATGCCCTGCCCTGAGTCGATCGCAGGGTTTGGGGTGGCCTCTCGGGCCAGGCGGATGATGTCGGCCAGTCGCGGCCCGAAGAATTCGCGCCACGTGGCCGGGCTGATGATCAGGCCGGTGGGCATGGCGATGTCGTCGTCCAGCAGCAGGATGTCCACGCCGGCCTGCGCCAGGATCAGGGTGCTGTGGATCGCCAGCGCGGTCAATTGGTCGAGGAGGTAGTGCGCCAGGGGTTTGTGCCACATCAGGTCGGCCAGGAACTCCTTGAAACCACGTAGCCGATACGCAGTCTCGAACAGCTCACCGCCCAGGTGCGGCGGCGCGCCGGCAACCGCAAAGCCTTGGGCGTGCCACGCCGCGACCTGCTCAGCCAGCCCGGCGTATCGTCGCGGGTTGGCCAGGTCCGGGAGAATGAACTCGGCGATCTCTTCGACCGTCCGGGCGCGGCCGAGCGGCCGTTCAGGTCCGCCTTCCGGGTGATAGCCCCATTCATGATAGGTCCGGAGTTGCGCCAGGTTCCCCACGTGGACGTCTTTGGGCAGCCGTTCGAGATAGCCGAGAAAGTCATCCTGGCCGCGGGGCGGTTTGAACTCCGCGATGCGCACGTCCAGGCCGAAATAGGTCTCAGGCGTGGCGGGCGCGATGGCTGGGATCTCCTGGTCGAAGAAGGCCAGGCCCTTGGGGATTCGGTCGGGGCGTTGGCAGGTGAGGGCCAGCCGGACGCGTTCGCGGGGATTCATGGGCGCCTCCTGGGTCGTGGTTGGTGACGAAGGGCGAACGAGACGTAAAACGTGAAACGTGAAACGTAAAACGAAAAACGTAAAACGAAAGTAACTGCTCAGCCCAGTGAATCAAAGTCACTGTCTGAACTTGAGAAGCTCAGCGCCTGGGGGCGCCCTCAGCGGCTGACGGCCAGTGGCTGCGGCCACTTCTCAGCTTCAGACAGGGATTTCCAATCCCTGAGAGTGCGCCAGGCTGAGCAGTTACCTGCACATGGGCATAAACTGCGTTTCTTCGAGTCCTGGAACATTGGCTATGTCACCCCTTCGCTGCACCCCTCGATGTACCCTTCGACAGGCCCTTTGATGAACTCAGGA
>MNXL01000242.1:0-5824 GCA_001871755.1 Anaerolineae bacterium CG2_30_64_16 | reverse complement strand
TCCCGTGATGGGCCGGCGAGCCGCTTTGGCGCCTGGCGACCGGGGGCGCATCAGTGCCGCCAGACAAATGTCAGCCCGCTGTCCGGGCTTGAGTCCAGCCCTGGAGGTATAATTTGTCGGTCACTCGTCCACTGATCTTGTTAACCAACGATGACGGCATCCATTCGTCTGGGCTGCTGGCCGTGGCCGAGGCCGTCTGCGATCTGGGCGAGCTGCTGATCGCCGCGCCCGCAACCCAACAGACCGGCATGGGCCGGGGCTCGCCGCCGGTGATCGACGGGACGGTGGACGAGGTCGCGCTGACGGTGCGCGGGCACACGGTGATCGGGTACGGCATCTCGGGGTCACCCGCGCAGGCCGTGCTGTACGGTGTGCTGGCGATCGCCGAACGTCAACCCGCGCTGGTCATCTCCGGCATCAACTACGGCGAGAACGTGGGTACCTGTGTGACCATCTCGGGGACGGTCGGCGCCGCGTTGCAGGCCGCCGAACTCGGCATCCCCGGGCTGGCGATCTCGCTGGAGACGGATCGGAGCTATCATTACGAATCGCGTGGCGAGCACCGCGTGGAATGGGGCGCCGCGACGCACGCCACGCGGCGCTTCGCCGAGGTCATGCTTGGCCACCCAATGCCGTTTGACGTAGACGTGCTGAAGATCGACGTGCCGGACGATGCCACGCCGCAGACCCCGTGGCGGCTCACCCGCCAATCCCGGCAGGCCTACTACGAGATCTACCGGACCGATGCCCAACCAGCGGCCGGAATGCAGGTGGGGTTGGACTATCGGATCAACGTGGACTGGGAGACTCTGGAGCCAGACTCCGACATCTACGCGCTCGCGCGCGATCGGGTGATCGCGGTGACGCCGTTGAGCCAGGACCTGACGTCCAGGGCGGATTTGGGCGAGTTGGAGCGGATGTTGCGAGGGGACGAAAAACGTAAGACGTAAAACGAAACGTATTGCGTATTGCGTATTCCGTATTGCGTGGTGCGATCCTTCGACTGGGCTCAGGGCAGGTTTGCGATCTGCCACCTGCCATCTGCCATCTGCCATCTGCCATCTGCCACCTGCCATCTGCCATCTGCCATCGGCCATCTGCCATCTGCCATCGGCCATCGGCCATCTGCCATCTGCCATCTGCCGAGCGATAAGCCGCCATCTGCCACCTGCCATCGGCCATCGGCCACCTGCCATCTGCCGAGCGATAAGCCGCCATCTGCCATCGGCCATCGGCCATCTGCCATCTGCCATCCATCGAGGCATTGTCATGAATCGTCAGCTACCGTTGATCCTCCTGATCCTGATCGTCCTTGCCCTGACGAGTTGTAGCAATCCTGCGCAACCCTTTGCCCTTTCGGCCGCGCCGTGGGGCGATGGCGAGGTCAGTAGCTACGACGTGTTGGGCCAGGACGGCACGCTGGCCGGCACGGCCTCCTGGAGCTGGCACAAAACGGCCGAAGGGTGGAGCCAGTCCTACGAGCTCGATTTGAGCGGCCGGCAGGATCGCGGCGAGGTCGTCATGGCCGCGGACTTGTTACCGATCAGCTCATGGCGGGAGCTCTCCGGCACGCGCTTCGAAACCACCTATACCGCGGACTCGGTGACGATCAAGACCACGGCTCCGGACGGCAAGGTGAGCACCAAGGAACTGGTGCGCCCGGCCGACGCGGTGGACAACGACCAGTCCTTGCAGCTTCAACGCGCCTTGCCCCTAACTGAAGGCTACGTGACGCGCTACACCGACGTGATCCCGACGTCAGGCATGACGGCGCCAGTCAAGCTCAGCGTGGTCGGGACGGAAGAGATCACGGTACCGGCAGGAACCTTTTCAGCCTGGCGCGTCGTCATGGATTTCGGCAGCGGGCAGCACGATGGCTGGTACGCGCAAGCAGCCCCGCACCCGATGGTCAAATATCGCAACCGGGTTTCCGGCGCTGAGTTTCAACTGCGCTCGTGGCAGCCCGCCGCGGGCCAGGCCGCGCAAGGCGAGCAGGGTGCACCGGCCGCTGTGGCGCCCGCGGCGGAGAGCGTGCCGCCCCTGAACATCCCGTTTCTGATCGCGGCGGTGCTGGTGCAGTACCCGCTGATGCTGATCTTCCCACTGCTGCTGGGCTGGTGGATCCGCCGGCGCTACGGGGTGAGTTGGGGCATCTTCGGCGCGGGCGCGCTGACCTTCGTCGCGTCGCAGGCCGTGCATCTGCCGCTGAACTGGGCGCTCGGCCTGCTCGGCCCCGGCCGCGGGGTGGCGCTGTGGCCGATCGCCGCGCTGGCCCTGGTGGCGGGGCTGAGCGCGGGGGTGTGCGAAGAGGTCGCGCGGTGGGTGGTGCTGCGCTTCTTTCTGAAACGCGCGCGTGGCTGGCGTAAGGCGCTGCAATTCGGCGCGGGGCACGGCGCGGCGGAGGCGATCATTTTCGGCGTGCTGGCGCTGCTGAGCCTGGTCAGTATGCTCGCCGCACGGACGCTCGACCTGGCCGCGTTCGGGTTGCCCGGCGCGACGGCCGAGCAGGCGCGCGCCGCGGTGGCTGCCTATTGGGCCACGCCCTGGTACATGTCAGCCGTGGCCGGCCTGGAGCGCGTCTTCGCCATCACATTCCACATCGCGATGGCTGTGCTGGTGATGCGAGCCGTGGTGCGCCGCCGGATCGGCTATCTGATCGCCGCGATCGCGGCGCACGCCGCGCTGGACTTCATCGCGGTGTGGGGCGCCCTAAGGTTGGGCGTGATCTGGGTGGAGGTCAGTGCGGCCGTGATCGCGCTGGCCGCGCTCTGGCTGATCATCAAGCTGAAGGAACCGCCGTCAATGCCGATTGAGGCGGAACTGCTGCTCGCACCAGCTCCTGCGCCATCTACCGCGGATTTGGCGCCCCGTACTCTGTCCCCGGAGGAATTGGCGCGGCGGGCCGATGCGTCGCGATACGAGTAGACGAATGGAAGAATCAGCGAGTCAGCGAATCGGCGAGGAAACGAATCAGCGAGGAAGCGAGTCAGCGAATCGGCAGCGAACGAGTGAGCCAGTTTGCGACAATCGGCTATCCAAACGCAGTACGCAACACGCAACACGCAACACGCAGTCCGCAGTAGGCATCACGTGAGGAGCATCGTTATGATTCGAACCGAAAGACTCTGTAAATACTTCCAGAGCAACGGCAGTGAGGTCAGAGCCGTCGACGGGCTCGATCTGGAGGTGCGCGAGGGCGAGGTGTTCGGGTTTCTGGGCCCGAACGGCGCGGGCAAGACGACTACCGTGCGGATCCTGGCGTGCCTGATCGGGATAACCAAAGGCCGGGCCTGGGTCAACAACCTGGAGGTCGGTCAGGTCGATCTGAAGATCCGGGCGCAGGTCGGCATCCTGACGGAATCGCCGGGGCTGTACGAGCGGCTGAGCGCGCGGCGCAACCTGGAGATTTTCGCCAATCTGTATGACGTGGGGGATGTCCCCGGCCAGGTCGAGAAGTACCTGCGGCTGTTGGGGCTGTGGGAGCGGCGGGATGCCGAGGCCGGCGCCTTCAGCAAGGGGATGAAGCAGAAGCTTTCTGTCGCCCGGGCGTTGTTGCATGAGCCGCCGGTGCTCTTTTTGGACGAGCCGACCAGCGCGCTGGACCCCGAGGCGGCCAAGACCGTGCGCGATTTCATCGAGACGCTGCGCGGGCAGGGACGCACGATCTTCCTCTGCACCCACAACCTGGATGAGGCGGAGCGGCTGTGCGACCGGATCGCCGTCTTCCGCCAGAAGCTGATCGCCGTGGACACCCCCGAGGCGTTGCGCCGGCAGCTCTTCGGCCGGCAGACTGTGGTGCACCTGGCCCGGCACGATGAGAGGTTCGCGGCCGCGGTGCGCGGGCTGACAGATGTCAAACACGTGGACGTGGTGACCAGCGATGATGGCGGCGGCAAGTTGGTCATCAGCCTGAACGACCCGGCGGCCCAAAACCCCGGCATCGTGCAGACGTTGGTGGGCCAGGGCGCGCAGGTGCAGTTCGTCAACGAACTGCGCCACTCGCTGGAGGACGTCTACTTGAGTCTGATGCAGAACGGCGCTGCGCCGGGGGGAGGCGCTCAATGAAGAAGATCCGCACGATCATCGGCAAGGAGTGGGCCGACATGCGGCGCAACAAGCTGGTGTTCTATGTCGTGGTTCTCGTGCCGCTGCTGATGACGGCGATCCCGGTGGTGATGCTGGCAATCATGGGCCACGTGGGGGTCAGCCAGAACGACATGAACGAATTGGGGCGGATGTTGGACAATCCGCTGTTCGTAGACATGAGCCCAATTGAGGCGATGCAATCGGTGATGGCCAGCAACATGCTGGTGCTGTTCCTGATCATGCCGCTGATGGTGCCCGTGACGATCGCGTCTTACAGCATCGTCGGCGAGAAGATCTCGCGCTCGTTGGAACCGCTGTTGGCGACGCCGATCACCACGACACAGTTGCTGTTGGGCAAGGCGTTCGCCGCGGCCGCGCCCGGCGTGGTCATGACGTGGCTGAGTTATGCCGTGTTCCTGGTCTTCGCCTACTTCTTCTCGGTGAGTACCCGGGTCTTCGGCATCTTCATCGATCCGATGTGGCTGATCGCGATGTTCGTGCTGGTGCCCCTGCTCACGGTGATGGCCGTGGCGGTGGGCATCATCGTCAGCAGCCGGACCAGCGACCCGCGCGCGGCCGAGCAGTTGGGCTCGCTGATCATCTTGCCGCTAATGGTCCTCTACATCGGCGCGATGGCTGGCTTCATCATGTTGAATAGCACCACCTTCTGGCTCAGCTCGCTGATCACGCTGTTGCTGGACCTGGGGCTGGGCTACTTCGGCGTTGTGCTGTTCCAGCGCGAGACGATCTTGACGCGATGGAAGTGAGACGCGAAATGTGGCGCGTGGTGCGTAGTGCGTGGTACGTAGCGCGCAAAACGAAAAACGTAATACGCAATACGCAATACTTGACCGGAATCCAGCAGGAAAGGCCACCATGTCCCCCATCCGCCGTCTTTATCTCTACCTGGTCGCCCTGCTGAGCTGGCTCGCCGCGCTGACCGGCGTGTCGGCCGTGGGCCGCGAACTGGCCCGGTCTTGGGTGAGCGGAGAGCCGCTGCCTGCGCTGCTCACCGGGCAAGCCGCGCCCTGGCTGAGCCTGGCGCTGGTCGCGCTGCTGTTGTGGACCGTTCATTGGTTCCTGATCGGCCGCCTGAGCCGGCCGCTGACGATCGCGGGCGCGGCCGAGCGCGGGGCCGCGATCCGCAAGGCCTATCTTTACATCGGGCAGGCGTTCGCCCTGGCCGTCGCGCTCGTGCAGGCCGCGCTGGTGGTCGACGATGGGCTGCGCCGTGCGCTGGGCGAGCCGGCGACCGATCTCAGGGCGTGGCCGGCCTGGCACGCCGGCCTGACCGCCAGCCTGATCATCGCCTTGATCTTCTGGGGGAGCCTGCGCCGCGTCGCGCTGCGCGATGGCGACTGGGGCGCAGAGGCCGGCGCGGCCGCGAGCTGGCGCCGCGCCTACTTCTACGGGGCAGCCTTTGCCGGCACTGCGCTGGTGACGATCGGCGGCGCAGAGTTCATCCGGGCCATCCTGAGGCTGGCCGGCGACGCGCTGATGGCGCCCCCCGGGTTGGTCGACGGATGGCGCGGCCCGTTGGCCACATCTGGCGCCACCCTGCTGATCGGCTCACCGCTGGCCGTGCTCGCCTGGGGCCGGGCCAATCGGCTGAGCTGGGACGCGCCCGAACTCGAACTCAACGCGCTGGGCCGGGTGAGCCTGCTGCGCGTGGGCGCACTGTTCGGCGCCGCGGCCACGCTGGCCAGCCTGGCGTACCTGCTGGAGCAGGGCTTGCTGA
>MNXL01000079.1 GCA_001871755.1 Anaerolineae bacterium CG2_30_64_16 | reverse complement strand
GGGATCCGTCAGGGTGCTGAGGGTGCAGCAATTCCCGTTTTGGCATCATCACCGTGTGATATGGCATCGTAGTGGCGACTTTGGTCGCCGGTTACGCGGCTCAAACGACTAAAGCATGTGGTGAGCGAAGCCGAACCATCGTTACTACGAACCCCATAACGGGAATTGTTGCTGAGGGTGTAAGGCGTTCATCGCGTCGAACCTCCAGGCGGGGTCGCCGGGTCAGCGTGATGGAACGAACAAGGGGGAGTGATGTGCGCAGCAGCCGGCCGGCGGCCCGATGGTGCGTGGCTGACACACGGCGCGTCGGCCAACGCTGCAAGATCGAGCCAGGAATCTTGCTGACCGGATTCTAACACTACAGAGCGATTTCGTCAAAAATCGGCGGTCGGGCGGCAGCGCAAGTTCAGCAGCCATGCGACGATTTGACATGCCTCGGTCGCCACCCTATAATGCCCGCAGATCATCAAACTGAGAGCGACAGAGGGGAAGAGCGATGCCTGAAACCATCCGGATCAGCGAGGTGCCGACCCGTTGGGCCGACATTTCGGCAGCGCTGCGGGCGGGCAAACATGAGTTCATGGTCGGGGAAGGCCGCTTGGTCGAGGCGGTGATCGTGAGCCCCGCCTGGTATAGCCGTTTGGTCGCGCTGGCCAGGCGAGAAGAGCATCGCCGCCGCGTCCTGGCCTTGCCGTTGACGGCTGCAACATCGCAGGTGTCCTGGGACGCTGGTTTCGCAACCTTGGAGCGCATCAGCGAAAAGTTCACCGGTCTGTCGGATGACGACCTGGATGCGCTGTTCAGCGAGGCGCTGGCCGAAGTGCGCGGAGCAGAGCCAGCGTGACCGAGCCGGCCGTCACGCCCATCGCCGTTTTCGATACCAATGCCTTGCTGCCGCTGCTCGTAGGTGCTACCCGCCGCGCTCAAACGTTGCGCCGACTCTGGCGAGCACGGCGCTTCGAGCTCTGCATCACGCCGCAGAGCCTTGTCGAGGTCGAACGGGTGCTGACCTACCCCAAGGTGCGGCGCAACTTTCACCTCACCGACGCGGACGCCGATGAGGCCGTCGAAACGCTCAAAGGCCGTAGCCGTGTGCTGCCTGGCTTATACGAGGGCGTGACGGCCATCCAAGACGACGTGTCCGACAACGTTTTTTTGGCCGCGGCGCTGGAAGCCGGCGCAGATTACCTCGTCACCCAGGACCCCCACTTGCAGAGCCTCAAGTATTACCACGGCACCCAGATCATCTCGTTGACGCAGTTTACCCGGTTATTCGTGCCGGAATGAATGCACGATGTGGTCTGCCGAGCCACACGGCCCCGAGGTCGGTGTCGCCGTCGGCGCGGGCGTCGGCGTCGGGATCGTTTGGTTGTGCGGACTTTGGTCCGGCGTGGCCCACGCGGGCGCGACCGCGCCCACGGCCAGCATCAGCAGGAACACGATGAAAAGGACGCGAGGGACACGCTGGGGAAGCGGAGCGCCGGTCACAGCCGGATCGGGCGCGGCTCCGGCGGGCAGCCGGCGGAACGGCCACGAGTGAAAGCGCATCATCGGACAGACCTCCACGAGGGGGCCACCGATGCGATGAGAGGCAATGCGGTGTACAGTGAGGCGACAACTGGGCCACAAGTCGGCCCTTGCATCGGCAATCAGCCAGAACGGTCAGTAGCCCCAGGAATTTGATTGACTCGATCTGAAAGGATTACGGCAGCACCTTTGTTACAAACTCCCGCGGCGTCAGGATCTTGGCGCCGCGGTATTCATGAAGATCAAGAAGATGGTGGTCGCCTGAGACCACATAGTGGGCGCGGCCCTCCTCTACACAAGCGAGAATGAAGTCGTCATCAGGATCGCCAGAAACGATCGGCGCGCTTGGAATGCCAGTAACGAAGATCGTATCCAGGTGAAGGTAGCGACGGATCTTATCGACGCGTTCCTGGATCTGCGGGTACTTCCGGGCGATGTGCGGACGTTCGATCACTTCCAGGTACTCATCTACCAGGATGGCAGAGACCACGAATCGGATCCGCCCTGCGATGGCGGCATCCACAATGCGCGCCGGGAAGCCAGATTCAGCGATCGTGCCGCTGATCAGGATGTTGGTATCAACCACAATACGTAGCGCGGCGCGCGGCGCGAACCTCGAGCACAGCCGCGTCAACATCGGCCACAACTTCATCTTCGCTGGCTCCCCGATTGGCAGCCCGAATGAGGCGCACGGCCTCGGCGAACTCCTGGCGAGCCTGGCGACGAAGACTGTCCTGGCGATCCACCTCGGCGCTCAGCAATCGCCATAACGCCACCTTCTGCTCGTATGGCAACCGCTGAACGGCCGCGCCAAGCTGGTTGAAGGTTAACTCAGCGCTGATTGTGCTCATTTCATCAACCGCCCCTTTCCCTCTGCTGATAAGGCCAGAATACAACAATCGTGTGACATTGTCAACCTATCGGGGCGCACGCCGGCCGGTTTCAACCGGCTTTCACCCATCTGGGCCGGGCGTTTTTTCGCAGCATCCCTGTGGGACAACGCTCGGCGGCTTTAACCCGCGCGCAACGCGGTTGGCTGTAAGGCGGGGTCAGGTCGCTTCTTCTTTGGCCCGCGACCGATCTCTACCTCCGGCTGCTCGCGGCCCTCACTGGGCTTGCGCCAATACGCTGCTCTTTGCGCCAACTCGACGCCTTCCTCTTGATCCCAGTGATAGAGCGTGGCCGGGTCGAAGTCGGCGCCATTGGGCCACACCAGTGTATGCACCTCTGGGTCCAGACGGACCTGATTGAAGAAATCAAGTTCGCGCAACGGCGCGTAGTAGTAACCGGCCAGCATCGGCGCAAAGTTGATGGTACGTTCGCCGCCATTGTCAAAGGTAATCCGCAAGGTGTACGGCCCTACGATCACGAAACCCGTCACATTAATCATCAGGTGCGTCATGTTCTGTTACTCCTCTCGTTTCGTATCTTCTCAATAATCTGGGGCGAACGTGCCTGGCACTTTTCGGAAGTGCCAGGCACGTGATGGCAATGCCCCTACAAATTGAGAGGATACCTCGTTTCAATGGCGGCGCCTTCTTAACTGGCTCGCCAGCATTCACGAGGCTCCAAGCTTCCAGTAATTCACTCTGATAAAGCTCAATCCACGCTTCCACCAAACGCTGTTGACGCCGCGGCAGCGACCCAGCCAGAAGCTCACCGGTATCGATGCGGTAGGTCGCCTTGTCGCCCCAAAGAGGCTCAGTGCTGATCCTATTTGGGCGTGGCCCACGCGGCCGAGAACGTCCCGATCGCGAGCATCAGCAGGAAGACAACCGCGATGCCCACCGCGCTCAGGCGCGGGCGGCGGGCCGCGGCGGACGGGCTGGCGGGTTGGTCAGGGGATGCGTCAGGGCGCTGAGGGTGCAAGCCGTTCATCGCGTCAAACCTCCAGGCGGGGGCGCCGGGTCAGCGTGGTGCAGTGAACAGGGGGGGGAGTGGTGTATGCGCAGGAGCCGGCCGGCGGCCCGATAGGGCGTGGCTGACCCACGGCGCGTCGGCCAACGCTGCAAGATCGAGCCAGGAATCTTGCTCACCGAATCCTAACACCGATCGGGGGTTGCGTCAAGTGACGGCTGGCGCAAAGAGGGAAGTTCAAGTATGAATAAGGCAGACTCCACTCGCTGAACTCGGGAGGGGCCTCGGGAGGGGTGCAACGAAGGGGTCTCGTCGTGTGGTGCGGAGATTCCTCGCTGGTTTCACGCCGTCGCGAGAGATCAGGGGTCGACCCGCTCAGAATGACGCGATTCGCCGATACTTTTGCGGTATACCCCCTGCCGCCCCCTCGGTTTGCCGCCCGATACCATGCGGGTGTACAATCTTGGCTTATGCAATCCAACACGAACTCGTCCCCCCTGACGGTCCGCCGGATCGTGCGCACCTGGTGGCCGCTGGCTGCCAGTTGGCTGCTGATGGGCGCGGAGCTGCCCGTGCTCAGCGCGGTCGTGGCGCGGCTGGCGGATCCTGAGATCAACCTGGCCGCGTACGGCGGCGTGGTCTTCCCGCTGGCGTTGGTCATCGAGTCGCCTATCATCATGCTGCTAGCCGCGTCCACCGCGCTTAGCCGGGATTGGGGCTCGTACGTCAAGCTGCACCGCTTCATGATGCTCACGTCGGCCAGCCTGACCGCGCTCCACGCGCTGATCGCGTTCACGCCGCTGTACTACGTCGTGGTGCGAGGGGTACTTGGCGCGCCGGCCGAGATCGTCGAGCCAGCCCGGCTCGGCCTGATGATCATGCTGCCCTGGACCTGGGCGATTGCGTACCGGCGGTTCAACCAGGGCGTGCTGATCCGTTTCGGGCACTCGCGGGCGGTCGGCGTCGGCACGGTGATCCGGCTGATCTCGGATGGCGCGGTGCTGCTGACGGGCTACCTGGTCGGCGTGTTACCCGGCGTGGTGGTGGCGACCAGCGCGGTCGCCGCGGGGGTGGTGAGTGAGGCGGTTTACACTGGTCTGCGGGTTCGCCCCGTGCTGCGCTACGAGCTGCGAGCTCAGCCGGCTGTCGAGCCGCCCCTGACCTATCGGGCCTTCTTTCTCTTCTACATCCCGCTGGTGTTCACGTCGCTGCTCAGCCTGTTGGTCCAGCCGATCGGCAGCGCCGCGTTGAGCCGGATGCCGGACGCGCTGGCGTCCCTGGCGATCTGGCCGGTGGTCACCGGGCTGGTGTTCATGTTGCGCGGCCTGGGGATCGCTTTCAACGAGGTGGTGGTGGCGTTGCTCGACGAGCCGCGTTCGGCCGCGGCGCTGAGCCGGTTCACCGCTATCCTGGCCACGCTGACCACGGCCGGCCTGCTCGTGATCGCCGCGACCCCGCTCTCACACTTCTGGTTTGCGGGGGTCTCGGCGCTCTCGCCGCGGCTGGCTGCGCTGGCCGGCGGGGCGCTCTGGCTGGCGCTACCGATGCCGGCGCTCAGCGCCGCGCAGAGCTGGTATCAGGGCGCGATTTTGCATAGCCGGCGCACCCGCGGCATCACCGAGGCCGTGGCGGTGTTCCTGTTGGTGAACGGCGTGATCTTGTTCGCGGGGGTCGCCTGGGGCGGCGCGACCGGGCTGTATGTCGGCCTGATGAGCATGGTGATCAGCACGCTCCTCCAGACAGGCTGGCTGTGGCAGTGTAGCCGGGCGGCCCGCCGCGCGGCCGGTGATCGCGACATCCTCGCGTCCCCAGCTCATGCCATTGGCTGATGGGCGACGGCTTGCGGAACAGCAGACGACGAACACTCGATCAGGGTTGTCGCATGAATGCGATTCTCCGAGAAACCGAACCTGGCGCGCAGTATTCATTTGACCATTCCTTGCCCCGCTGCTATACTTGCGACGGGAGGTGAAACATGGTCACGATCTCGCTCCAACTGCCCGACGAACTGGCCCGACAGGTATTGCCGCTCCAGGACCACCTGCCCGAGATCATCCAGGTGGGCTTGCAGCACTGGGGCGGACGGGTTCCCGCGCATCGCAACGGAAGCGCAAACAGCGTCTGAGCGGACCCATTGCGCCAGGCTGGGCGGTCGTCAAGCCGTTGACCCTGACCTGGGAGCAAAACGCCGACGGTTATTACGTCCTGAGCGACGGTCTGTTCGGCGTTTACGGGGACGGAGACACGTCCAAAAAGCGCAGCAGGACTACATCGCCTCTTTGATCGACTACTATACTCGACACGGTCACAAAGTGCGCTTTTTGGCGTCTGTCATTCCTTCGACGGGCTCAGGACACCGTCTGAGCGGGTTTGCCCCTGACTTCTCGCG
>MNXL01000078.1:6613-7286 GCA_001871755.1 Anaerolineae bacterium CG2_30_64_16 | reverse complement strand
GAGAAAGGTGCGGCGTTCCGCCACAGGTGTCAGGCAGACGGGCGCCGCGTCCCCGTCATCGGCCACCCCCCGGTCCGCGATGTAGTCGGCCGGGCACTGAGTGCCAAGATTCTGTGTATGGACGTGCTCCCCGGCCGCGATCGCCTGGCTCGCGAAACCGATCACCTGGCCGTAGCGCAACACCGGTTCACCGGCCGCGATCGCACGCAACGCTAATTTGTGGCCGCTGGCGATCGGCTCGCGCAGCATCAGCCGGTCCGGCATCCCCGCCGCACCGCTGGCAACCAGGATGGCGCCACCGGGCAGGTCCATCCGGGCCAGCGCGACCTGGTCCCGCGAATGAAGGCGCACGATCGCATCTCGAATCGGGATTGCCTTCATGGCGGCAGTAGTGCCGGACTTCTCGTGGCCAGCGTTCATCGAATCTCCTATGTGCCTAACCCGGACGAGCCGGAACCAAAGCGGTGAAAGCCGATCGCGAAATCCTTGCACAAAAAGCAAGAATCTCACGGGTTAGGCCATAATATGGGCGGACCGGTTCATCATACTGCAAACGCTTCGCGTCTGTCAATCTCACCTGACCGGGTATCCGATTTTTCAACGGGACGAGATCGGGTGTATCATAGCGCCCGGCATAGCGCAGCGCGCGATGAAAACCCAGTTGCAGACTCAA
>MNXL01000078.1:0-6594 GCA_001871755.1 Anaerolineae bacterium CG2_30_64_16 | reverse complement strand
CGATCCGCCCGCTTGTGATATACTGGCCGCGTTCCTGTCCTTCCGCGCGCCCGGTCCAACTTCACAAGGCAATGTCATGGAAATCGAAGCTAAGTTCCGCATCCCCAACCGTCAGGTCTATCGAGAACTAGCGCGCTGGCCCAGTCTGGCCGGCTACACGGTGAATCCGACGGGCACGGTGAAGGTGGCCGACCGGTATTTCGACACGGCCGATGGGCGGGTGCTGGCCGCCGGCTACGCCTGCCGGCTGCGCGCCCAGCAGAACACAGTCATCGCGACCCTCAAGGGCGTGGGCGGGGCCGACGGCGCGGTGCATCGCCGCGACGAACAGGAAGTGCAGTTGACGACCTGGATGCCAGACCCGGCAGGTTGGCCGGAAAGCCCGGCCCGCCGGTTGGCCCTGGAATTGACCGCCGGCGCGGCGCTCCAGAGCCTGTTCGAGCTCACCCAAAGCCGCAGCCAGGCGAACCTGTTGGACGGGACCCGCGTCGTGGCGCAACTCAGCCTGGACGCGGTGCGCGTGGTCGTGGGTCGGCGACCCGCGCTGTACTACGAACTGGAGGTCGAACTGGCGGAAACCGGCGCCGAGGCCGACCTGGACGCGCTGGTCGATGAACTCAAGAACGCGTGGGGGCTGGTCCCGGAGGGACGTTCCAAATTCGAGCGGGCGTTGGAAACGCTGCGCAACCGCGGCGCGGCCGTGGAGGATCGGCTCACGGGCCAGGAGCGCGCCGCGCTCAACGCGTATGCGGCGAGCGAGGACGCGGACGTGGCCCGCCGTGCGACCGTCGTGCTCGGCTGGGCCGACGGCCTGCCGACTCGCGAAATCCGCGAGCGCGCTGGCCTCTCGGATGGCCGCGTCCGCCACTGGCTGCGGGCCTTCCGAGCCGAGCGACTGGCCATTTTCGGCGATGTGGCGCTCCCGGCGCGAACAGGCGCGGAGGCCGAGAGATCAACTCCCGGCCCAGCGCGCCCCCAAGAAGACCTGGCGGCCGGTGAGCAGGCGCCGATCGCCCCCCAAGAAGCCGCGCCTCCCGTCCTCCCCCCCGACCGATTCGACACGCCGGCCGGGCAGGTGCGCGAGAAGGGCCACCTGCCGAGCGTCGCCGCCTTCTGCCGCCAGAACGGGGTGGACATGACCCACGCCCGGCACGTGGCCGCCCAGGCGCGCATCCTGTTCGACGCGCTGAAACCGATCCACCGATTGCCGCGCAAACGCCGCCGGTTGCTCAAACTGGCCGCGCTCCTGAATACGGTCGGCGTCACGGCCGACCCCGAACGACCTCACCGGGCCGGCCGCGATCTGATCCTGGCGCAGCCGCTGCGCAGTGTCAGCACCACCGACCGCCTGGCGTTGGCCTGCATCGTCGCGTTCAATCGCAAGAAGGTGCGACCGGAGCACGAAGCGACCATGAGCGCGCTGGAGGGAAGGTTGCGGACGGAAGTGCTCGCGCTCACCGCGCTGGTGCGCGTGGCCGAGGCGCTGGATTTCTCGCGCACACAAGGCGCCGAGATCCGAGCCGTCGAAGGGGTCGACGCCGAGAATTGCGAAATCCAGGTCGGCGGGCCCGCAGCGGAGGTCGACGCGCTCCAGGCGACCAACCAGGCTGACCTGTGGTACAAGCTGTTCAATCAGGAGTTGACCTTCATCCCGATCGCATCGCAGCCCGCCCAGGTGGCCGAGGCAAGCGCGACCGCTCCGGACGAAGCGGGCGCGGCGCCCGAGACCACAGGCGCGGCCGGCAGACCCGAGATACCGCCCATCCTGCCCGACGAGCCGATGAGCGAAGCGGGGCGCAAAGTGCTCTACCTGCATTTCTCGCACATGATCGCCAACGAACCGGGCACACGCCTGGGCCAGGACATCGAGGCGCTGCACGACATGCGCGTGGCAACCCGGCGCATGCGCGCGGCCTTCCAGGTCTTCACCCCGTACTTCGACGCCAAAGCCCTGGCGCCGTACCTGAAGCGCCTGCGCCGCACCGGCCGGACGCTCGGCGCGGTGCGCGATCTGGATGTGCTGATGGACAAAGCGCGCGGCTATCAGGCCGGGCTGCCACCGGAGCAGGCCGCGTCCCTGGAGCCGCTCCTGACCCACTGGCAGGCGCGGCGCGGGATAGCGCGGCGGCAGATGCTCAAATACCTGGACAGCCGGGCCTACCGGGAGTTCACCGCGGATTTCGCAGCGTTTCTGACCACTCCAGGCGTAGGCGCCCTTGAGATCCCGGCCGGCGAGCCGGTCCCCCATCAGGTGCGCCATGTGGTCCCGGGCCTGATCTTTACCCGGTTCGAGACGGTTCGGGCTTACGAGGCGCTCCTGGCCGGCGCGCCCATCACCACCCTGCACCGGCTACGCATCGACTCCAAGCGGCTGCGCTACGCCTTGGAATTCTTCCGCGACGTCCTGGGGCCGGAGACGCCTGATCTGATCAAACAGGTGACAGGAATGCAGGACCTGTTGGGCGCGCTGCAAGATGCTCACGTGGCCGAGGGACTGGTGGCCGAATTCCTGGCGCAGCAGGCTGGCAGCAAGCGCAAACGCAAGAAGGGGCAACCGTCTCTGGAAGGCGTGGAGGGCTACCGGAGCGCTCAGCAAACCGCCCAGCAGGAGTTGTTGACCCGCTTCCCTGAGCCGTGGGCCGAATTGATCGGCTACGATTTCCGCCGTAACTTGAGCCTGGCCGTGGCAGCGCTCTGAATCGGATGCGGAGGCACGCTGGATGCTAGACAAGCTCGATCCTGACCAGAAGATGAAGCGCCGGGAATGGGAAACGCACCGCCGTGCGCTCGAGACACGTTTGCCCGCCCTTCAGCGAGCGGCCCACGACGCCGGGCTGGCGACGATCATCATCTTCGAAGGCTGGGACAGGGCGGGGCGCGGCGCGGCCATCAACGTCCTGACCCAACTCCTGGACCCGCGCGGCTTCAAGGTTTGGCCGGTCGGGGGCCACTCGCAGGAAGGCCACTACCCCTGGCTCCGGCGTTTTTGGCTCAAGCTACCGCGGCGGGGCGATCTCGCGATCTTCGACCACGGTTGGTATGCGCGGATCCGGGACGACCGTCAGGCCGCTCAGTCCCCCGAGGTCGGCTGGTCCCAAGCTGTACGCGACATCGTAGACCTGGAGCGCACACTGGCGGACGACGGCGCCGTGATCGTCAAGCTCTGGCTCCATATCGGCCAGAAAACGTGGGAACGCCTCCACGAGCCCCAGCAGGGCGCCCCCAGCAGCGGCCACACCCGCGCGGCGACCGGCAACGCGGACCTCGATTACGAGACTGCGCTCCAGTTCGCCGACGAAATGTTGCGGCAGACCTCCTTCGAGTGGGCGCCCTGGACCATCGTGGAGGCGGAGCAGCCGCGCTACGCCGGATGGCGCGTGTCGAACGTTGTCGCGGACGCGTTGGAGCGCGGGCTGCGAGGTCGGGGGGTCACGATCCCGGCGCCGGACGCCTCAACAGCGGGGGTTGAGGCCGATGCGGTGTCCGCAACTCTCCCGGACGACGCTGCGGCCGTGCTTGTCGCGGCCGAACGGTAGGGAATTGCTATGTCGCTGCTTGCTCAAGTCAACCTGCATCATGCCCTGGCCGAAGAGGCGTTCGAACGCCAGCGCGCCGAATGCCAGGCCGCGCTCATCGAGTTGAGCCATCAGCTCCAGGCGCAGAAGCGGCCGCTGGTGATCGTGTTCGAGGGGTGGGAAGCTGCGGGCATCGGGGACGCGATCCGCAGTCTCACCCCGGCGCTCGACGCCCACGAATACGCGGTCTATCCGATGGCCGTCCCCTCGAGCGCAGAGCGGGCGCATCACTATCTCCGCCGTTTCTGGCGCCGGGCGCCCGAGCGCGGCCGGATCGCGATCTTCGACCGGAGCTGGTATGGCCGGGTATTGGCTGAACGGGTCGAGGGGCTTTACCCGGAAGGGGCGTGGCGGCGAGCCTATCGTGAGATCAACCAGTTCGAGCGCCAGTTGGCCGACTTCGGCGCCATCATCGTGAAGTTCTGGCTGCAGATCGACCAGGATGAGCAGTTGCGTCGCTTTCAGGCGCGCGAAGCGACGCCGCAACAGGCCTGGCGGGTCACCGAGGCCGATTGGCGCGGCCGAGAGAAGTGGGATCTGTACGAGGCCGCGGTCGAGGAGATGCTGCTCAAGACCAGCACCTTGACCGCCCCCTGGACCATCGTGGAGAGCAACGATCCGCGTTGGGCCCAGGTCAAGACACTACGCACCGTCGTGGATACGCTTGCCAGGGAGTTGAAGTACACGCCAAACAGGGGTCTCGCCGGCGCCGATCAGGCCGACGACAAACGGCGCAAGCCGAAGGGCATCCCAGACGCCACACCAGAGGAGGCGACACGCATGGCAAAAGGGGACAAGCAGGACGATAAGAAGGACAAGAAGAACAAAAAGGACAAGAAGAACAAGAAGGGCAAGAAAGGCTAGGGCAGGACCAGAACTGCCAGTCTTGGCCGCACCGGGCGTATCCAGACTTGCGGCGCCATCGGCTCGAACGCGCGCGTTGTTCGGGCCGATGCGCGTTACACGCTGGGCCGCATGCCCCGGAGGATCGGCACGAGCTGCTGGCGCAGGTCCACAAAGATCTCGTGCACCGGCCGGTTGGCATCCACGCAGATGAAGTTGTACTCCTGGCCGATCTTGCGGAACTGGGCCAGCAGTTGCGCTTGATAAACGCGATAGTTCTCGAAGATGTCATCTCCCCGCAGAACATCCGTCCCCGATTCCCAGTAGTCGAACCCCTCACCCGAGAGGACGCGCGGGACCAGGCGCTCCAGGTCGGCCTCCAGGTAGAAGATCGCATCCGGCACGATGGCGAACCCGAACAAATCGCGCAGCCACCGATAGTCCACGCCCCGCACGATGGCCCTGGCGATGATCGAATAGATGTAGCGATCGGTGAGGCAGACAAAGCCGGCCCGCAACGCCGGGATGATTTCCTTCTCCAGCCGGTCGGCGAAGTCCGTGGCGTAGAAGAGGTTCAGTGTGATGTCACCCAACGTGTGGCCCTGTTTGGCGCGCGTCAGGCCGGGTCCGACCAGCGAGGAGCGCGCCAGCCCGGTCTGGGTGACCGCGTAGCCGTTGGTTTCCAACCATTCGTGCAGCAGCGCCACCTGGGTCGAGCGCCCCACGCCGTCGGTTCCCTCCAGCACGATCAGCCGGCCGGGCAGCTCGGCGCGGTCAAAGCCGGGGATGTCCCCTGTGCCGTAGTATTGGATCTTGGTCATGGCTCACTCCTCAAGCCGCGGTCTGTGGTATGCAGATAGCGGCCGTACAGCCCCTCTTGAGCCAATGCTTCACGCCAGGGTGACTGATCGGCCCGAAGCAGCTTGCGCAGATGCGGCGTCAGCAGGGCGCGCACTTGCTGTTGCTGCTGGACCAGCGGCCGGGTCGCCTCGATGACCGTCAGGCCGAACTCGTCGATCATATCCTGGTAGTGGCCCAAGATGCGTTGCTGGAACAAGCGGAACGACTCGTACGGATCGGGACTCAGCCCCAGGTCCATGCCGGCTTCGTACCACTTCAACTGCGGCCGGCCGACCAGGATGCGCCGCAGCGCCTCATCCAACGGCACCTGGAAATAGAAGGCCACCGTTGGCCGCACAGCAAAGCCGTATAACTGGCGCACCCATTGCGGCCGGACGCCGCGCGCGGCGTCCCGGGCGAACGCGGTGTAGATATACCGGTCGGCCAACACGATCGCGCCCGCCTTTAGCGCGGGGATGACCTGGCGCTCCATCCGGTCGGCCAGGTCCGCTGCGTGGATCAGACTGAAGGTCAAAGGGGTCAGCAACTGCCCCTTTTTACCGCGTTGAGTGGTGCGGCGCACCAGCGGCGAGGAATTCCACTCGGTGAAGACCACCAGGTGCCCCTGGCTGATCAGCCATTTGTGGATCAGGTCAAGCTGTGTGCTCTTGCCCGAACCGTCGATCCCTTCGACGACAAACAGCTTGCCGGGCAGAGGCGTGCCGTCAGGCAGTGTGGCCATGGCAGACTCCTGGATATACTTGACAAGGTGACACGGTGACACGGTGACAAGGTGACGCCGATGCGCCGCATCGGGTGTTCGATGCGCCGCATCGGGTGTTCGATGCGCCACATCGGACAACCTCACCTCAAAAAGGCGGGGACGAATCTGCTCACGCCGAGGCCGTGACTCGGCGGGCGAGCGGCGGATCACGGATCCGCCTTGAGCTGCCCCGGACTATTGAGCGGTACTGCGTTTTGTGCTATACTGTTTGTTGTACACAATGGCAGAATAAGACACTCGATCGACCGGCCGCTATGCCGAGACCAAGGGAGGAGGAGAAGCGCAATGTCTGGCAAAACGAGACGGATGCTTGGGGCGATCCTCCTGGTGATGATGATAGCCCTGGTGCTGACAAGTTGCAGCGTAGATTGGCAGGCAGAACTCAACCGCGAGACCGGTGTCAAGGCCCGACAGGAGTTCGACAAGTTCGTCGACGCCTTGGGCGAGTTCCTGACCGGGTTCTGTGGCCTGCCGGTCGCAGGAGCGATTCTGGCGATTGGCCTGGTAACCGCCCGCCGCGATCATGGGAAACACTAGTGGGTCGTTCAACAT
>MNXL01000150.1 GCA_001871755.1 Anaerolineae bacterium CG2_30_64_16 | reverse complement strand
GCGGTTTCTTCATGCATGCCCGCGTGGGCCTGGAAACGCCCTACCTGACACCGGAGTGGTTTGACCGGGTGCGCACCGCGGTGGATGAAGCAAAGCGGCGCGGGATGCAGGCCTGGTTGTACGACGAGGACAAGTGGCCCAGCGGCTTCGCCGGCGGCCTCAGCGTCGCCTCCAACCCTGATTACCGGATGAAGGTGCTCGTCTGCAAGCCGGACAACAGGCCGGCGCTCGTGAAGGAACGATTGCGGGCCTTCCTGGCCCGCCAGGTGGACGGGCGACTCGCCGACTTTCGCCCTATCCAGGGCGAAGAGGATTTAACCGGTGTCCGGTGGGGCGAGGAATGGCTGGTGCAGTTCTACCCCCACGCCGTCCCGCTGGGCGTCGAGTGGTTCAACGATTACACCTACCTGGACACGCTCAACCCGAAGGCGGTGCGGGCCTTCATCCAGACCACCCACGAAGCGTATGCCCGGGCCGTGGGCGAGGAGTTCGGGCAGACCATCCCCGGCATCTTCACCGACGAGCCTTGTTTCATCTTCCAGGTGGGAAACATAGCCGGCGGGCCGATCCGTCTGCCCTGGACCGACGGCTTCCCGGCATATTTTGCTCAACAGAACGGCTACGACCTGCTGGATCACCTGCCGGCCCTGGTGTACGAGACCCCCGAAAGCCCGGCCATCCGCTACGACTACTGGCGCACGGTCACTCGCCGCTTCCTGGAAAGCTGGGGGAAGCCGATTTACGATTGGTGTGAGGCTCACAACCTGGCTTTTACCGGCCACTATATGGCCGAGGACACCCTGTTGAGCCAGGTCTCGTGGATCGGCGCCGCCATGCCCTACTACGAGTACATGCAAATCCCCGGCATTGATAAACTGGAGCGGCACATTGACCAGCCCATCACCGCCAGGCAGGTGGACAGCGTGGCCTGCCAGTTAGGCCGGAAGCGGGTCTTGTGCGAGGCCTACGGCTGTGCCGGGCAGGACTTCAACTTCGTGCAACGCAAATGGATCGGCGACCACCTCTACGTGCAGGGGGTCAACCTGCTCACCCCGCACCTCAGCCTCTATTCTATGCGCGGCATTCGCAAGCGGGACTGCCCGCCTAATATCTTCTATCAGCAGCCCTGGTGGCCGGAAAACCGGCTCCTCGATGACTACTTCGCCCGTCTCTCTTACGCGCTCAGCCAGGGGCAGCGGATGGTGGACCTGCTGGTGATCCATCCCATCGCCAGCGCCTGGACAGTGTACTCGCCCATCGCCACTCACCGGGTGCGTGAGCTTGACCGGCAACTGCGCGGCCTCAACGACGACCTGCTGGCGTTGCACCGGGATTACCACTTCGGCGATGAGATGCTGATGGAAAAGTATGCGAATCAGCGAATCGGCAAACCTGTGGTGAGCGCAGCCGAACCATCAGCGAATGGCGAGGCGGTGCCGGTTTTGCAGGTGGGCGAGATGGGCTACCGGGTGGTCATCGTGCCGCCGGGCGTGACGCTGGCCGAGAACACCGTCCGCCTGCTGAGGGAGTTCGCCGCCGCCGGCGGGCCGGTGATCGCCATCGAGCCTACCCCCACGCTGATAGACGGCCGTCCCGCGGATGCGGTACTGCCGCCCGCAACGACTGTCATCCCGGCCGAACGGGAGGCGCTGCGCACCGCTCTGGACAGTGTCCTGCCCCCCGCGGTGGTCATCGCCGATGCGCCGGGGGTGCTCCACCACCACCGTCGCCTTGAGGATGACGACCTGTTCTTCTTTGTCAACACCGACCTGGAGGAAGAGGTGGTCACGCGGGTGCGGCTGCCCGGACGCGGCCGCCTGGAGCGCTGGGATGCCCTCAACGGACGCGTGGAGCCGCTGGCCAGCCAGACGGAATCCGTTGTCGTGGACGGGGCAACGGAAACAGTGTTGACCTTCCCGCCGGCGGGATCGCACCTGTTGCTCTTGAGAGCGGCCGGGAAAGGGGTAGCGGCCACACAGGCTCCAGCGCCGCTGTCCGTCGTGGCACGCTACCGGCTGGAAGACGAGTGGCAATTTGAGCGGCGTGACCCCAATGCGCTCACGCTGGACTACTGCCGCTACCGGCTGGGAGAAGCTGATTGGAACGAGCCGGGACCTGTATGGAAAGCGCATCAGGCCGTCCGGGACCTGGGGGGCGCGGGGACGCCTTTCGCCCTCCGCTTCGTCTTCGACGTGGCCGAGCTGCCTCGCGGTCCACTGACGCTGGTCGTGGAGAAGCCGGAGCAGTTCTGCATCACGGTCAACGGCCAGGCCGTCCAGCCCGGCGAGGGCTACTGGCGGGACATCAGCTTTCGCTGTGTGGACATCACCGGGGCGACCAGGGCCGGGCGCAACCAGGTCGTCCTGGAATCCGTCTTCAGGACAGGGATGGAGTTGGAGAGCCTGTACCTCATCGGCAACTTTGCCGTGACGGCCGAGTACATCGGCCAGGCAGGACGTCGCCACGGACAGGTTTTCAACTACTTCCGGGGACCGTTCGTCCTGATAGCCGAGCCCCAGAGTCTGACCGGTGACGATCTGACTCGCCAGGAGGGTTATCCCTTCTTTGCCGGCCGCCTCGTCTTGCGCCAGACGGTGACGCTGGAAGACGTCGGGGGGCGGAGCTTCCTGGAGTTCGACGATCCTCACGCCATTGTGCTGAAGGTGCGCGTCAACGGGCACGAGGCAGAGTCTTTGATTTTGCCGCCCTACCGGGTCGAGGTGACGGGCGCCTTGCGCGCCGGGGCCAACGAGGTGGAGGTCGAGATGGCGGGCAGCCTGCGCAACCTGCTGGGGCCGCATCACCTGCGTGGCGGCGATGGCGATGGGGTGGGCCCTCAACACTTTGAAAACGAAGCCTTGTGGACCGACGACTACACGCTGGTACCCTTCGGCCTGGGGAGGGTTAGCCTGGTCCGGTCTATGGGGTGATTTTCTAATGAGTTCAAAGCTCAAGGGATGCTACGGCGCCGCGGCGGCTTTTCGATCGCGCCGCCAGCATCTGTACGGCGTTGGCAGGAGGCTGTTGAGCTCCATCGCGTCCGGGCGCAGCAGTCCGCTGCCGCATGAGCGCAACGCCCGCAATTTGTATACTGAAGTCCTCTGGGTCTCGCTTCTATCGGCAGCAGCCGCCTTCAACGCTCCATTCGCCATCCGCCTGGGTGCCACCAACGCCGAGATTGGCCTGCTGAGCTCGATCCCGGCCCTTCTGGCCTTGCTGGTGACGATTCCGGCCGGGCAGATCCTCAACCGGCGGGCGCGGCGGATGCCGCTGTTGATCCGGAGCCTGTTCGTCCATCGCCTGGGCTTCCTGCTGATCGTGCTTATCCCCTGGTTACCTGTAGCTCAAAAGGGGATGGTGGTGGTCTGGCTGCTGATCGCCTTCTCCATCCCGGCCCACTTCTTCGGCGTAGGCTGGAATTCCATGCTGGGCGACCTGATCCCCGAGACCAACCGGGCCCAGGTCTTTGCCATCCGCAACATCCTGGCGGCGGCGGCTGTGACGTCAGGCACCTTCCTGGCGGGCTGGTGGCTGGAACGCAGTGTGTTCCCACTCAACTACCAGGTGATGTACGTCATTGGCTTCGCCGCCTCGCTGATCAGCATCTACTACATCCTCAAGTTGCAGGTGCCCGATTCGGTGGTGCCACCGGCGAGCCCGCGCCAGCCGGTTAGCTTTCGGTCGCTCTGGAGCGGTTTCCAGCAGACGGCAACCCACCAGCCGGATTTCGTCCGCCTGGTGGTCAACACCCTGGCGCATAGCGTCGGCCTCTGGATGATCGGCCCGTTGTACGTGCTGTATTTCATGCGGGTGCTGGGGGCCACTGAAGGGTGGCTGGGGCTCAACGGTATGCTGGGGAGCCTGACGGCGGCTATCGGGTACTATCTGTGGCAGCGGGTCATTGTCCGCTGGGGTGAGAACCGGGTGTTGAAATGGACCATAAGCGTGATCGGGTTGTATCCTGTGCTGGTAGGCCTGTCGCCCAGCCTGACGCTGATCCTGGTCTGGACGGCGCTCAACAACCTGATTGCGCCGGGAGTGTCCCTCAGCCATTTTAACATGTTCCTGAAGATCTGCCCCGAGGCCGAGCGTCCGGTGTATATAGGCATCTATACGACCATCATGAACGCCGGCGCCTTTGTGATGCCGTTACTGGGCATCTATCTGGCCAACCGCTTCGGGCTGGCCCCTATGCTGGTGGCGGGTGGCGTCCTCTGTCTGGCCGGATCCAGCCTGTTCCGGATCCGGCCCTGGCAGACCCCCGACAGCCTGGCGGCGCGAAGCGGCCTGTAATCCGCAAACAGGAGGAAAATGTCATGTGCAAGCGGTGGCGATTTGGTTGCCTGGCACTTGTGATTCTGCTTGGCCTCGTCTGGCTGGGATTCAATCCACCCGGGCAGTTCGGCTACCACTGCTTCGGGCTGACCGTCTACAGTGGCATTCCCTTCCCGGCAGTGGACGTGGTGGTTCATGCCAACGGGCTGCCCGGCATCCGGGGCAGCAAGGACCATCGGGTATCTGTCGAGGAGTTCGACCAGTTGATTGGCCATCGGGCGGGCGACTATCCCGACGTGGTCATCATCGGTACGGGCTACGAGGGACAAGTGCAGATGGATGGGGGTATCCTGATCCGAGGATACGGGCCTATCGTAGAGGTCCTACCCACTCCGCAGGCCGTGCGCCGCTTTAACGAGCTGCGGGCAGCCGGTAAGCGCGTGGCAGCCATCATCCATTCGACGTGTTAGCATTGCAACCTGAAGACACAGAGGAACACATGTCCAAATCTCGCCGCAACTTCTCCATGCAAACCTGCTGGGATCGGCTGGTCGAGGGGTGGAAGCTGCTGCTCAGGTTCAGGGGCCAGACTCCGCGCACCTACTGCATCCCCCGCACCCACTGGCGGTTCCAGGATGTTGGGCGTGCCTTGGCCTGGTTGAACGGCGTGAGCGAGCCGGGTATCTACAAGGTGCTCAAGCGCCTGGGTTTCAGCCGTAAGCAAGCGCTGCACTTTGTGGTCCGCCCGGATCCCGACTATCACGCCAAGTGGCGGGCGATCTTGGCCACCTTCCAGGAGGCCTGCGAGCAGCCTGATCAGGTAGCTTGCTGTTCCTGGATGAGCTGACGTACTATTCCATAGTCGCTACTACGAGCCGTCTCCGGAGTTTTCCTACCGATTCATCTCGTAGATGATCCGCAGCCCGTCCAGCGTCAGCCACGGGTCCACGTACTGGATGACGCTCGTCTCCGGCGCGATCCGCTCGGCCAGGCCACCGGTGGCGATCACCTTCATGGCCTCCCCCAGCTCTTGCCGGAAACGGGCGACCAGTCCTTCCACCAATCCCACGTAGCCGAAGAAGATGCCCGACTGGATTGCCATCACCGTGTTTGTGCCGATGGCACGCGGGGGCGGCGCGATCTCGACGCGATAGAGCTTGGCCGCACGGGCGAACAGCGCCTCGGCCGCGATGCCGATGCCGGGCGCGATGGCGCCGCCCAGATAGTCCCCTTCCTGCGAAATGGCATCGAAGGTCGTGGCCGTGCCGAAGTCCACGACGCAGGCCGGGCCGCCGTACTTCTGCTGCACGGCCGCGCAGTTCACCACCCGGTCGGCCCCCACCTCGCGCGGCGGCTCGTACCGGATGCGCACGCCGGTCTTCACGCCGACGTCCACCACCAGCGGTTCCTGTCCCAGGTAGATCTGGCTGACCTCCCGGAAGACGCGCGTCAGCGACGGCACCACGCTGGCGATGGCCACGCCGGTGATCTCGGCCACGGGCAAGCCGCGGTGGGCCAGGAGCTGGGTCAACAGAATACCGTACTCGTCAGACATGCGCTCGTGCACCGTGGCGAGTCGCCAGTGGGCCACCAGCCGTTCCTCGCGATACGCGCCGAGCGTGACGTTGGTGTTGCCGATGTCTATCGCCAGTAACATGATTCACACTCCTCGGATTGGTGGATTGGTAGGGCCTAACCCATGAAATTCCTGTTTTTTGTGCAAGAATCTTGTGGGCAAGGTTGTCACCCTTTTGGTTCCGGCTTGTCCGGGTTAGGTTGGTAGATTGGTAACTTGGGGGGGGCCGCCAATTTACCAATTTACCAAGTTACCAAGTTACCATCCTAACAGCACATCTCCCCCGCCACCTCGGCCCGTCGCACCTCGATGATGCGATTGCCGTCCCCCATGAGCAACACGGTCGGCGCCCAGTCCTCGGGGATCGGCTCGGCCACCTGGGCATAGGCCATGATGATGATCTTGTCCCCCACCTGCACCAGGCGGGCGGCCGCGCCGTTAAGCTCGATGGCGCCGCTGCCGGCCGGCCCGGCGATCACGTACGTCTCCAACCGTGCGCCGTTGTCCACGTCTACCACCTGCACCCGTTCGTACGGCCGAATCCCCGCCGCCTTCAGCAGGTCGCAATCCACGGTGATCGAGCCGACGTAGTGGACATTGGCGGCCGTCACCGTTGCGCGATGGATCTTGGCGAATAAGAGTGTGCGGTTCATGCAGTTCCTCCTGGTACATTGGTAAATTGGTACAATTGGTAAATTGGTACATTGGTAAGTTGGTAAGTTGGGAAATTGGGAGATTGGGAGATTGGGAAATGGGAGACTGGGAAATTGGGAAATGGAAAGTTGGTACACTGGCACATCTGTCCGTTCTCCCCTACCAATCTACCAATCTACTAATCTACCACCCTCCCCAGCAACATATTATCGATCAAGCGCGCCTTACCCACCCGCACTGCCATCGAGAGCAGCACGCCGAGGCTGGCGTCCCCCAGTTCGACCAGCGTGTTCGGGTCGGCCGCGCTGACGTAATCGGGATGGGCCAGCGGCTCAGTGGCGAGCACCGCGGCCATGATCCCGCGTAGCCGTTCGCCGTCGTGCTCGCCAGCCTGCCAGGCGTCACGCGCCGCACACAGCGACCGGTGAAGCACCGGCGCGGCCGCCCGCTGCTCCGGCGTCAGATAGACGTTGCGTGAAGACAGCGCCAGACCATCCGCCTCCCGCACGATCGGACAGACCACCAACTCCAAAGGGAAGTTCAGATCGCGGACCATCTGCCGGATCACGATCGCCTGCTGGGCGTCCTTCTGGCCAAAGTAGGCGCGATCCGGCTGGAAGACGTTGAACAGCCTGGCCACGACAGTGGTCACGCCACGGAAGTGTGTGGGCCGCGCCGCGCCCTCCAGCATCCTGGTCACCTCTTCCACGGTCACGTAGGTCTGATAACCCGGCGGATAGACCTCGTCGACCGGCGGCGTCCACACCAGGTCCACCCCGGCCCGCGCCAGCAAATCCAGATCCCGCGCCAGATCGCGCGGATACGCGGCCAGGTCCTCGGTCGGCGCGAACTGCGTCGGATTGACGAAGATCGACACGCCGACGTGATCGTTCTCCGCCCGCGCGCGTTCCACCAGAGAGACGTGCCCCGCGTGCAGAAATCCCATCGTCGGCGCCAGCCCCCAACTTCCCGGCGCCGCACGGCGGATCCGCCGCACCTCAGCGACAGTTTCGACGACTTGCATGTAGGACCTCCAGAAGAAGGAAACAAGGAAACAGGTAGACAAGGAAACAAGGAGACAAGGGGAGATTGGTAGATTGGTGGATGGGTGGATGGATGGATGGCTGCGAGCTGCCCACAATCACCTCTCCCCGTGTCACCCTGTCACCGTCCGATGCGCAGCATCGGCGTCACCCTGTCACCGTGTCACAACCGCGCCACGCACCAGCCACCAGACGGCCTCGTTGACCGGCGTGGGCACACCCAGGCGACGGCCCTCGGCCACGATGACGCCGTTAATGCTGTCGATCTCGGTCGGCCGGCCGCTCGTCACATCCTGGTACATGGACGAATGGTTGGCGGCGGTCGCCCGGCACACCGACTCCACATAGGCCACGGGGTCGTCGAAGGGCAGTTTCACCCCTCGGGCACGCGCCACAGCCGCGGCCTCCTCGACCAACGCCCTGAGCACAACCCGGCGCTCCTCGGTCTCGACCGGCCCGCCGTTGGCCACCCGCCAGAGCGCGGTCAGCGGGTTGATGACGGCGTTGGCCAGCGCCTTACCCCACAGCCGCCCCTCGATGTCGTCGGTCAGGCGCGTCTCCAACCCGGCGGCCTGCAGCAGCGCCGCGAACGCCTGCGCCCTGGCCCGCGTGGCGTCGGTCACGCCGATGTAGCTGGGCAAATCCACGGTGTGGCGCACCTCACCAGGGCCGATCAGCAGCGCGCCGATGTAGGTCACCCCGATCGCGGCACGATCTTGCCCCACGGCCGCGCTCAACTTCGGGCCGTTGTCCAGCCCATTCTGCAGCGTCACGGCCAACCCATCCGGCGCGAGGACCTGGGCCGCCCAGGCAGCCGCCCGGTCCGTCTGATAGCTCTTGACCAGCAGCAGCGCCACGTCAGCCGCCGGCACATCGGCCGGATCGGTCGACGCGCTGACCCGAGCTTGCCGAACCGTCTCACCCTCATGAACCCGAATGCCGGCGCGCTGCACCGCCGCGATCCCCGCAGCCCACGTGCCCAGCATCCACACCTCGGCCTGGCCGGCCAGTCGCGCCGCAAACACGCAGCCCAGGGCGCCGGTGCCTAGTACCGCAATTCGCATCGCAGACTCCCTTCGGGGGGATAAGGAAACAAGGAGACAAGGGGACCTTGGTAGATTGGTAGATTGGTATTGATACATTGGTAGATTGGTACATTGGTGACTGGCGTTGCCAAGCCACATCGTCACCCTGTCACCGTGTCACCGTGTCAGTCCATCATCCCGCCACTCTTCCCACACCGCGTCCTCCATCGGAAAGGCGTGCTCTGGACCCGGAAAGCGGCGCTGCACCACGTCGTCCCGATAGGCCGCCAGCGCCTGCCCCATCTGGCCGAAGAGATCGGCGTACTTCTTGACAAAGCGCGGGGTGAAGCGGTCGAACATCCCCAGCATGTCGTGCAGCACCAGCACCTGGCCGTCGCAACCTGCCCCCGCCCCGATGCCGATGGTCGGGATTCGCAGCCGGCGGGACAGTTCCGCGGCCACCCGATCCGGGGTCATCTCAAGGACGATCATCGCCGCGCCGGCCTCTTGCAGCGCCAGCGCATCTTCGAGCAGTCGCTGCGCGTCGGCCGCGGTGCGGCCCTGCACGCGATAGCCGCCGAGCTGGCTCACCGACTGGGGTGTCAGGCCGATGTGCCCGATCACAGTGATACCGGCGGCGCTGATCGCCCGCACGGTGTCGGCCATCGCGCGGCCGCCCTCCAGCTTGACCGCATCCATGTCGGCCTCTTTGAGAAACCGCCCCGCGTTGCGCACCGCCTCGGCCCGGTCGGCCTGATAGGACATGAACGGCATATCGCCGATCAAGTACGCGTATTGCGCGCCGCGGCGCACGGCCCGACAATGATGCAACATCTCATCCATCGTCACCGGCACCGTGGAATCGTAGCCCAGCACGACCATGCCCAGCGAATCACCTACCAGGACGCTGTCGATGCCGGCCCGGTCCGCGGCCAACGCGCTGGGGAAGTCGTACGCGGTGACCATCGTGATCGGCTCGCCCTGATTCTTCTTCTCTTGCAGCGTCAAAATCGTGACCTTTTTGCGTGACATGCGCGCCTCCGCAATGAAAAAGCCCCCCGGCAAACCGGAGGGCAGAGCAACGCGAACGCGACGCCAGGACCATCGGGCCCAGCATCATCCGTATGCTGCCGTCTCGGTCGCCATCGCGATCCAAGCGACTGGATTGTTCCCGGTACATCGACTGGCTCACCGCCAAAGCAGGTCGGTGGCGAAAGGAGTGTAGCACAACTAGCCCGAACGGTCAATTACGCTATCGCGGACTCTGCTGACCGGTGGATTCGGCCAGACTGGCTTACCAGTTGGTATGACTTGACAGCCATCCACCGGCGCTGTACACTACGGACATCGGATTCCAGGCTTTCTCCGGAGGTCTTGCATGTCTGCTCTGAACGCATCGATCCGCAAAATAACTATCTCACTGCCTGGCGAGTTGGTCGAGTACGCCGACTACCTGGCCGAGCAGTTGCACCTGAGCCGGAGCCAGGTCGTGAGCCGAGCTCTGGCACAGGCCAGAGCGATGGAAGAGGAACGCCTGGCGGCCGAGGGCTATCGCTATTACGCCCAGGAAGCCCAGGAGTTCGCGGCCGCCAGCTCCCGCGCGGTGGCCGAGGCGGTAAGCCATGCCGGTTAGACGCGGAGAAATCTACTGGGTTGAGTTCGATCCTGTCAAAGGCAGCGAACAAGGCGGCCTGCGTCCCGCGCTGGTCGTCCAGAACGATGTGGGCAATCGCTACAGCCCCACGACGGTCGTGGTCGCCATCACGCGATCTCTGCCACCACAACGCTATCCATTTGTGGTGACCGTCGAACCCCAAGAGAGCGGACTACCGGAGCGGAGCGCCGTCAACTGTGCTCAGATCGCCACTATCCAGCAAAGCGGTCCGGGGTCCCGCCTGCGCCCACCGTTGGGAGAGGCGGCAGTCCGGCCGATCGGGCAGCTCGGCTCCAGTAAGCTGGACGAGGTGGATAAGGCCCTCAAGTACAACCTGGGGCTCAAATAGCCAAACGAACGGAAGTACGCCCTGCGCAACACGAAACACGTCTCCCGGTCACTCGGCCTGCGCGAACCGCCCGTAGATCCGCCCCATCGCCTTGATCCCCTCCACAAAATCGGCGACCCGGATGCTTTCGTCGGGCGCGTGCGTCCGGCTGTTGGCCCACCCGACACCGCACAAGACCGCAGGGATGCCGTAGGCCTGGCACAACTGATACATGGGGCCGCTGCCGGCCGCGGAAGGGAACACGATCGGCTCCTCGCCATGCACCTCAGCCAGCGCTGCCACGGCCGCACGCACGATCGCCGCGCCCGGATCTGAACGCGCCGGCATGAGGCCGCCCTCGCTCTCGATCACGGAAACGTCGGTGAATCCGCGTCGCGTCAGGTGCGCACGCACCAACTCCAATGCGATCTCCGGGGTCTGGTCGGGCGCCAGCCGCAGGTCGAGCTTGGCCATGGCGCGGGCCGGGATCACGGTCTTGGAGCCGGGGCCAGTGTAGCCGCCCAAAATGCCGTTGATGGTGCAGGTCGGCTCGAAGATCAACCGCCGCAACGCCGCGATGCCCGTCAATCCGCCCAAAAAACCACTCATACCCAGGGAGCGCTGGATGGCCGCCGCGTCGAACGGGATGCGAGCCAGCATCGCCATCTCCCTGTCAGTCGGCGGCCGGACACGATCCAGGAAGCCGTCCACCGTCACCTGCCCGTCCGGGGCACGCAGCGTGCTCAGCGCTTCCACCAGCCGCCAGGCCGCGTTGGGGTAGAGGCCGCCGTTGCCCGAGTGCGCGTCGCTGGCCGCGGTGCGCACGTGCAGCTCCAGCGAGAGGACCCCTTTCAGGCCCAACGAGATCGTCTGCCGGTCGGCTTCGTCTTTGTAGCCGGATTCCCAGATGCAGCCGTCCATGCCGCGCAGAAGATCGGCGTGGGCCTCGGCAAAGCTCGCCAGGTGTGGACTGCCGACCTCCTCTTCTCCCTCCAGCACGAAAAGAAGCCGCAGTGGCAGCGGACCAAGCGTCTCACGATACGCGCGGGCCGCAGCCAGGCGAGCCACCAGGTTGCCCTTGTTGTCGGCCACGCCGCGGCCGTAGAGCACGCCAGCGCGCACGGCCGGCTCGAACGGCGGTGTGGTCCAGGCATCCAGCGGATCGGGCGGCTGGACGTCGTAGTGGTTGTAGATCAGCAGGCTCCGCGCGCCATCTTCCGTCCGACCCAGGATGATCGGCGGCCCGTCTTCCGTGGGAATCTGCTCGGCCTGCACCCCGGCCCAGGCGCACAGCGCCACCACCGCGGCCGCCGCATCGTCCATCGCCGGCCCGCCTTCGGCCGCGATGCTGGGGATGCGGGCGAGCCCGGTCAGTTTGGCCAGATACTCAGTCGCGTGCGCGTCCACATAAGCATCAAATCTCTGGAAGTCCATGTCATTCCTCTCGTCACACCCGCGAAAGCGGGTGTCCAGTTGTCCCGGCCTGGTTCCCGCTTCCACGGGAATGACCGATCACCGGGATCATCATGCAAAGACCATCACCCGCCTCAGCCCCGTTCACGGGGCGCTGCTCCGTAGCCCGGCAGCTTCAGCTCCGGGCGGCCAAACATGCCCCATCCGCCCACCCGGATCAACCCAACCCAGCCCCCGCCTCAGCCCCGTTCACGGGGCGTTGCTTCGTAGCCCGGCAGCTTCAGCTCCGGGGCGGGGTCCTCATTCGACCGCGCTCCCCCCACCGCGCGCTGGCTGACACCGCGCGCAAATGAAACTGCTCGTGCTGCCGGTCTTGCTCTTCTCGATCGGCGCGCCGCACGCCGGGCAGGACTGCCCCTCCTTGTAACCGATCAGGACGTCGTCCATCGTGAACCCGCCCGGCCGTCCATGCAGATCCTTTTCGTAGAACGCGCCACCTTTGTCGATGCTCGGCTGCAGGCCAGCGCGAATAGCCCGCCACAAGGCTTCCACCTCCTCGCTGCTCAGACTGTTGGCTATGCGCAAAGGGTGGACGCGGGCCAGAAACAGGATGTCGTGGATGTAGGCGTTGCCGATCCCCGCGATCACCGACTGGTCGAGCAGGATGCTCTTCACGCGGCCGCGGCGAGAGGCCAGCAGTGCCCGCAGATCGTCAGGGGTCAGCTCCAGCGCGTTGGGACCGAGGCTGGCGGTCATCGCGTGGGAGGTGGTCTCCCGCCGTGCAAAGGCTTCGGGATTGGAAATTCGTTCGATCAATCCTTCTGCCTTCGCCGTCGCCAACAGTTCAGGCAGGGCATCTATGGACAAAAGCACCAGGGCATCCAGATCGGCCGTGAGGCGGGGTGTTCCCAGCAGACTGGCGGCGATCCCGCCGATAATAACCGCCCTGCCCTCGTAATGATCAAGCAGACGTTGCAGAGCTGCCAAGGGAGCAAATAGCGTTTTAAGAGATGGTGTGCTTTCGGTCATGGCTTCCTATCCGGCTGAGAATGGCCCACCGTTGCCATACGGCTTCTTCCTGGTCCTCTACGGCCCCTGAAAACAATCCAAGCGCGTGGGCCAGTCCAACCAGCGTATTCAACTGTTGCCAGCGCTCTTGAACACTGGGCGCTTGCGCTTCCAGCCGTTCGACGCGTTCCACTTCCCGCCACCGTTCGATATAGGCCCGGGCATCCGCCGCGTTCATGGTTGAATACTGGGCCGTCTCTTTGGGTAAAATCATGGTCGTGTCTGACATCTGGTTTCTCCTGGGAACGCTGATTCGGGCATCACTTTGCAAAGAGAATTATACCACATCTGGCGCACGGTGAAGGATTCGGAGTCGCCAATCTCTCAGCCTTGATGGTCAGATCGATGCCTTCATCTTTTGGGTGTCTGCATAGCGCCCTTGCGAATATGAGTTGACAAGTAGGCCAAAGCGCGTCATACTGAACGCGCAGCTTCTGAAACCACCAGGGAAACGGCCGAGCCTTCGCGGGGCATCCGCCCGCTTCGGCAGTCAGACACCCTCAGATGAGCAAGAGGCGCCAGCGATCGGAGGTCGCACCATGAAACCACGCGACGGATCACTCGGTTGGATTTTCTGGAGCGGGCTGCTGCTCCTCAGCCTGCTCTACCCCGCGCGGGCGTGCGCAGCCGGCCCCACCTGGCTCCCGCTGATCACGGCCCGGGCCGCGAACCCGGCCGGAGAGCAGACGCGCGTTTTCCAGCAAGGGCTGGCCGGCTACACCGGTGTGCGCGACACCTGGGTCAGCACCGAGGACTGGGACGCGCCTCCCCAGTTTACGGTCAACTACGGCCAGAACCCGGTCCTGACGCTGAGCCGCGACGCGGGCGACAACCCTCTGTTGCGCTGGGACCTGGGCGACATCCCCGCCAACAGCGCCGTGCTCTCCGCCACCCTCTCGCTCTACAACACCACCGAGTCCAGCGACAGCGGCGCCCGTGACTTCGCCCGTCGCATCCGCCTCTTCCGCGTGCTGACCGACTGGGACGAAGGCAACCAGGTCGCGTCGCCCATCGACGGGCCGGGCAAACACGGCGCCACGGGCGACTACGCGTTCCTGGTTTTCGGCGCCGGATCGGACGTCCCCTGGGCCGAGCGCGGGATGGCCGCGGGCATCGACTACGCGGCCGCGGCCGAAAGCTACGCGGATGTGATCAACGCGGGCTGGTACGCGTGGGACGTCACCGCGCTGGTGCAGGCCTGGGTGCGCGCGGACCTGCCCAACTACGGAATAGTGCTGCGCGACGCGACCGGCTACGAAGATGATCACCTCGACTGGCGCGACTTCGTCTCCAGCCAGGCGGTCGACGACCCCAGCCTGCGGCCCAAGCTCACCGTCGTCTACAACCCCGACACGCCCCACGCCGACGCCGGGCCCGACCAGGTCAACCTGAGCTGGGATGGCGGCGCGATCACCCTCGACGGGTCCGCCAGCCACGACCGCTCCGGCGGTGACGACGCCAGTCTGGTCTACGCGTGGCGCATCGTGCAGGCGGCGTATGGCTCTGCCGATTTCGGATTTCAGATTTCAGATTTCGGATTGCACCAACCAGGCGGTCCGCAATCCGCAATCCGCAATCCGCAATCCGCAATCGTTCCCTTCACGCCCGACGCGGCCGGCGAATGGGAGATCGAGCTGACCGTGACGAACAATGTCGGCGCCAGCGCCAGCGATCGCGTGCACCTGCGCCTGCTCAGCATCCCCGCGACCCACCCGCGCATCTACCTGACCCCGGACCGGCTGACCGCCCTGCGCGCCCGCGCCGTGTCCGGCAACGGGCGCTGGACGCAACTCGTGGCCGAGGCGGACGATTCGGACGGCGAGATGGGGGCCAGGGCGCTGGTCGGCGTCATCACCGGCCAGGCGACCTACTGTGACGATGCCATCAGCGCCGCGCTGGCCCTGGCCGCGGACCCGGACGACTACTCGACGCGTACGGGCGATATCGCGGTGGTCTACGATTGGTGCTACGCCCGCTTGAGCGCGGGACAGCGCACGGCCTTCATCGACTACTTCAACACCTGGGGGGACGACCAGCCGAAAGACAGCGATTCACCGGGCTGGGGCAACTACTGGCCGCGCTGGGGTTATTCATACGCCCTGGCGGGGCTGGCAACCTACGGGGAGAACCCGCGCGCCATCGAATGGCTGGACGAGTTCCGCTACCGGCGCTATCGCGACATCGACCTGGCGCTGCTCGACCAGATCGCTGACGGCGGCGCCTGGCCCGAGGGCATCGTCTACGACTGGATCGCCAATTGGCCGCGCGTCAAGGCCATCGCCGCCTGGCGCACCGTCACCGGCGAAGACCTGTTTGCCAGCACGACGTGGTTCCAGGAGCGTCTGGGCTTCCTGCTGCTACGCCAATGGCCCGGCTACGCCGAACAGTGGGATGTCCCATACCATCCCTACCCATCGATCGGTGACGCCGAGCGCGACCGCGGCAGCATGGCCAACTACGGCCGGATCATGAGCCTGATCCTGATCGACCGCTTCCCGACCGAGCCACTGGCCCGCCAACTGCAAGCCTACCTGGCGACCCCGCCCGCGGACGACACGCAGAGCTTCCTCTACCACGAGGAATTTCTCTGGTTCAATCCTTCTCAGGGGGCCGATCCGCCGACCCTGCTCACGCACTACGCGGTCGGCGCCGGCACACTGCTGATGCGCTCCGGCTGGCCGGCCGGCGCGGCCGACACCGATCCAACCGCCACCTACCTGACCTTCCAGGCTGGAGATCACTTCTCCTACCACCAGCATTACGACCAAAACAGCTTCACCCTCTTCAAGCGCGGCGACCTTGCCCTCGATAGCGGCGTCTACAGCGGCGACGGCCTCTCGGATCACGACATCAACTACTACGTCCGCACCATCGCCCACAACACACTGATCGTCTACAACCCGACCGAGGACTTCCAATATGCCCGGCCCGACGCATACTCGAACGATGGCGGCCAGCGCGCGCCCTACCCCGCCAGCCGCGGGCCGGAGGATATCGTGTACTTCGACGAGCATCTGACCCATTACGACACCGGCGACATGCTGCGCTTCGAGGATACGCCGTTCTACACCTACGCCCTGGGGGACGCGACCAACGCCTACAACAACCCGACCTACAACCAGGCCATGGACAGTTGGCTGACCGGCAACATCGCCAAGGTGAGCCGGTTCCACCGCGAGTTCGTCTACCTGCGGCCGGTGGCAGATGGCGGATGGCAGATGGCGGATGGCGGATGGCAGATGGCGGATGGCGGATGGCAGATGGCGGATGGCGAATGGCAAATGGCACACGACCAATACCCAATACCTGATGCCCGATACCCAATCGCAAACGGCCAATCCCCAATCCCCAATCCCCAATCCCCGGCCGCAAATGACCCGCAACCAGACTACGTCGTCCTCTTCGACCGCGTCGCCGTGACCCAGCCGGCGTTCAGCGGTCAGAACACCAAACTGCTCTTCCACGTCTTGAACCAGCCGGCCGTCAACGGCACGCCAGCGGTCATCTCGCCGGGCGAAACGCTCTACACCGGCGCGGATCTGGCCACTGCGATCGCAGGGGATGGCAAGCTGTTCGTCAAGACGCTGTTGCCCGCGGCGCGCAATCTGCGCGTGGTCGGAGGACGAGACGTGAAGGCGTTCTGGGTCTTCGACGACAACTACGACTGGCAATGGGACCCGGACGAGCCGCAACCGCGGCCGATCAACGACTTCGAGGAGATGCCGTATGGCGAGTGGCGGCTGGAGCTGGAGCCGGCCGACACCGCGCTGACGCACACCTTCCTCACCGTGCTCTACCCCGCGGCCGCAACGACCCCGGCCATGCCCGCGACCACGCTGGTCACCGGCAGCGGCCTGGCCGGCGCACACATCGCTGATCCAGGGCTCAATCGCCTGGTGCTCTTCTCGGAGGCGGCGCCTGACCTAACCCCCCAGCCCCCTTCCCTACAAGGGAAGGGGGAGTCCTCCCCTCCCCTCGCAGGGGAGGGGCCGGGGGAGAGGTCGGCGCTCCTGGCGGGGGAAAGGTCTGAAATCCTGACCTACAGCTTCACCCCGACCGCGACCACGCTCCACCTGCTGGTCGATCTGCCGGCCGGCGCGCGCTACGAGCTGACCGCGGCGCTGAACGCCGGCGTGCAAACCGTGACTCTGACCCCTGACGCCGGCGGCGCGTATCAGGTCAGTGGCCAGGGCGTGCTGAGCTTCATGTTGGCGTCCACCCCCGCGGCCGCGACCGCGGCCGTCGTCTCCATCACGGCGGACGGGAACGACGCCCGGCTCACCTGGGTGCACAACCCCTCGAATGTCGCCTACCAGGTGTGGCGCGGGGCCGACCCGGAATTTGCCCCCGGCGATGGAGACCCTGAGACGACTCGACGCGCCAACCTGGCGCCGCCCCTGATTGGCGCCACCATGACCTACACCGATCCCGCCGCGCTTGGCGATGTGGAGACCAACTACTTCGACCTGGTCAGGGCGCTCAACGCGGCCGGCGCCTGGGCTGACTCCAACCGCGTCGGGGAATTCGATTTTCCGCTCAGCCCGGGCGCACAGTAGCCGATCAACTGTGCATGCCAGGCTCGTCATTGCGGTGAGAGAGGTCCGTTATGTTGACAAGATTTCGCCTGACTCATCGATTACCCGCCGTCTTGCTGGTCGTTGTCATTCTGGTCAGTTGCCAGGGTTTTGACGCCGCCCTGCATCGCCCTCTTCAGCCCGTCGACGCCGCAGGCACAAGTCCACTGACGACGACCAACAGCCCGGACAACCCGGCGTATCTGCCGTTGATCGTCGCGGCGCAAAGCAAGCCGTGGCCCACATCGACGTCCACTACGCTGCCGACGCAGTCCCCCACGCCGACCGCCACAGTGACCGCAACACCGACGCGCTCGCCCACGCCGCGTCCTACACCCACGCCAACCGCCGTGACCACCGCGACATCGACCCGCACGCCGACGCCGCGTCCCACGCTCACACCGACCGCCACGGCCACCGCGACACCAACACGTTCGCCCACGCCGCGTCCCACGCTCACACCGACCGCCACGGCCACCGCGACACCGACGCGCTCGCCAACGCCGCGTCCCACGCCCACGCCAACCGCCACGGTGACCGCCACCCGCACCCCCGGCGGCGTCTGCGCGTTCTTCCCGCCCGACAACATCTGGAACACGCGCATCGACAGCTTGCCGGTGGACATCGGCTCGCAGGCTTATGTAAACAATATCGGCGCGAACGCCGGACTGCACCCAGACTTTGGCGCGGGTCTGTGGGATGGCGGCCCCATCGGCATCCCGTTCGCGACCGTGCCGGGCTCGCAGTCCCGCGTCCCGATCAACTTCGACTACGAGGACGAAAGCGATCCCGGCCCCTATCCGATCCCGCCTGATGTGCCGATCGAGGGCGGCCCTGACAGCGACGGCGACCGCCATGTACTGGTGGTCGACCGCGATCACTGCAAGTTGTACGAGATGTGGAACGCCTGGCCCCAGCCCGATGGAAGCTGGCAAGCCGGCTCAGGCGCGGTCTTCGACCTGACGGCCCATGCCCTCCGCCCCGACGGTTGGACCTCAGCCGACGCGGCCGGGTTGCCGATCCTGCCCGGGCTGGTGCGTTATGACGAGGTGGCGAGCGGCGCGATCCGTCATGCCTTGCGCTTCACAGCCCCACGCACCCGGCGGGCCTACATCTGGCCGGCGCGCCACTACGCATCTTCATCGACTGACCCGGCCCGCCCGCCGATGGGCCAGCGCTTCCGGCTGAAGGACAGCTTCGACCTCTCGGGCTTCTCACCGACCAACCAGGTGATCCTCACCGCGTTGAAGACCTACGGCATGTTCCTGGCCGACAACGGTTCGAGCTGGTTCCTCTCCGGTGTGCCGGATGAGCGCTGGGACAACGACGACCTGCACCAGCTCCAGGTGGGCGTCCGCGGCTTCGACTTCGAGGCGGTGGACGAGTCGTCGCTGATGATCGACCCCGACTCCGGGCAGGCCAAGCCACCCTGAGCGCCGTGGGGTTGAATCCATTGAGGCAAAAGCCGCACGTGGAGCAGTCTTTCCAAGCTGCTTGGCAGGCTCGAAAGCCTGCCCCACGTGTCACTATTGCCATAATGCGGTTGGTATCCTCTCAAAAAGGCGGGGATAAATCTGCTCAAGCCGAGTCCGTGACTCGGCGGGCGAGCGGCGGATTACGGATCCGCCTTGAGCTGCCCCGGACTATTGAGAGGATACTGCGTGAGAGATCATTCATGGCCTCTTGTTGTTAACACTATGCGTTCTCCGTGTCGCCACGGTGAATTCCCGTCTCAGGGCAAACGGTGCTACAATGGACCAAACTCGATACGGGAAGGTACATGGAACTCTACATCATCCGTCACGCACAATCGCAGAACAACGCGCTGGCAGATCCCAGCACGCGTACGTGTGATCCGGGCCTCACCGGGCTGGGGCATCGCCAGGCCGAGAGCCTGGCCAGACACCTGGCCAACGGCAGGGCCCATGAACCGATCCGCAATGGGGAGTTTCCACCCCTACCAGACGATCCGGCAGCCCCAGACCATCGCGGCATCACGCGGCTTTACTGTAGCGCGATGTGGCGCGCTTTGTACACCGCAGGACCGGTCGGCCGCGCGCTGGGCTTGACGCCCCAAGTCTGGGTGGACATCCACGAGGAGGGCGGCATCTGGCTGGATCACGGCGGCGAGCTCGGCATCCTGGGATACCCAGGCATCACACGGAGCGAACTCCTGTCCGCGTTCCCGGACTATGCCGTGCCAGACACGATCACCGAGGCTGGCTGGTGGCGGGGCGGGCATGAGACGTGGCCCGAATGCCAGGCCCGCGCGGCCCGGATCGCGGCCGAGCTTCGCCATGAAGCCGCCTCTGATGCGCGGATTGCGGTGATCAGCCACGGCGGGTTCATCAGTGCGCTGTTGGCCGCGCTGCTGAAGACACCTGTGGACGACGACATCTTCTACCACCACAACAACACGGGCATCTCGTTGCTCCGTTTCCGGCCCAATGGCGAGGTGCGCGTGCGCTATCTGAACCGGGTCGAACACCTGGCCCCGGAGCTCAGAACGTAGCGTGTAGAAAGGATTTCGTCTCATGAGCCTTGAACGCCCCGATATGGCTGGCGTTGCACCGCACATCGTGGCCTACATCGAGGCCCTGGAAGCAGAGATCGCTGGGCTGCGTGGCGCGCGAGCGCGCGGCCGCGAACGTGCGGCTGTCGTCGATTCAGAAGAGATCTTCGAGCCAAGTGAGCCGCCCACAACCCGCAATCTGATCACATTCAGCGCGGGCGGCCTGGTGAAACGCACCCCCCGACACCTCTACGACCGCCAGCGACGGGCCGGGATGGGCATCTTCGACCTGGACACAGCCGAGGAGGACCCGCCGGCCTTCCTGACGATCGCAGACCAGAGCCAGACGCTGGTGCTGGTGACCAGCCAGGGCCGCGCGTTCCCGATAAAGGTGGGCCAATTGCCCGAGTCGCCAGTACGAGCGCGCGGGCAGTCGATATCCAAATGGCTGCCGCTGCTGCCCGACGAGCGGCTGGCGCTGATCTTCCCCGACCAGGGCAGCGGCTACCTGATCCTGGTCAGCCAGCGCGGGCAGGTGCGGCGGCTGCGCTACCACTACTTCGGCGACAACCTCCAGCCGGGCACGCTCCTCTACGACGTCCGACAGGGCGGCGCGCCGGCGGCCTGGTGTTGGTCCGCAGGGAACGCCGATCTGTTCATCGCCACGGCCAGGGGCAACGGCATCCGCTTCACCGAGGCACAGGTGCCCGTGCGCGGCTGCCTCGGCATCCGCGTGGACCCGGACGACGCGGTGGTGGGCGTAGCGGCCGTGAACGACGAGAGCGGCGTCTTCCTGCTCGGCGCGGACGGCAAAGGCACGATCCGCCTGATGTCGGGCTTCACGCCAAACAAGACCCCGGGAAGCGGTGGCAAAGTCGCCCTGAAAGCCGATCGGCTGGTCGGAGCCGCCAGGGTGGGCGATGAAGATGACATCTTCATCATCTCGCGGTTGAGCAAGCTGATCCGCTTCCGCGCGGCGGAGATCCCGGCCAAGGAAGGGGTGGTCCAGGGGGTCAACTGCATGGCGCTGCGCGGCGACGAGACGACCGCGCTGGCCGTCAGCGACGCGGGGTATCTACACTTGGCAAGGTGACACGGTGGCAGAGCGGCAACGGATTGAAGCGGATAAACGGATGGTCCGATTCGCCCATCTACCAACTTCGGACTTCGTACCTTCGTAACTGGCGCCTTCACACCGTACGCAGTACGCGATACGTGTCACCCCGCCAAAGCAGCACCCAGACACAAAACGCGGTAAGCTTGGCGGACCAGCCAGAGGAACCTATCCATGCACTCATTGAGACGCCTCTTTCGTTACCTGGGGCCATATTGGAGACCGCTGCTCGCCACCAGCGCCCTGATCCTGGTCCACACAGCCCTGGAACTGTTGCCGCCCTTGTTCCAGCGCCAGATCATCGACGACGTAATCGGCCGGCGCGATCTCTCTCGGCTCGGGATCTTGATCGCGCTACTGGTGGCGGTCTATGCGGTCTCCGAACTGATGGATTTCGGGGACCAGTATCTGCGCCACACGCTGGGAGAGCGGTTCCTGTTCGATCTGCGCGTCCGCATTTACGACCACCTGCAACGGCTCTCCCTGTCCTTCTTCGAGCGCACCTCCACCGGTGAGCTGATGTCGCGCGTCAGCAACGACGTCAATGCGCTGGAGCAGTTCGTCACACACGGCGTGATCTTGATCACGGTGGACGCGCTGCGGCTGGCCGGCGCGGCGGCCGTGTTGTTGGCGTTGGAGTGGCGCCTGGCGCTGGTGGTGCTGATCCCGGTACCGATCATGGCGTTCGGGTTGCGCTATTTCAACCGCCGCGCTCGCCCCATCTACCGCCGGGTACGCGACCGCCTGGGCGACGTCAACGCTCGACTCCAGGATGACCTGGCGGGCATCCGCGTGATCCAGGCGTTCGGCCAGGAGGACGCGGAGCTGGCGCGCTTCAGCGCGGTGAGCGAGGGCTACTATCGAGAGCGGGTGCGGGCGATCCGCACCTGGTCCACCTTCTTCCCGGCCATGTTCTTCCTGTCAGCCCTGGGCGGCGTGGCGGTGCTCGGCCTGGGCGCGCAGATGGTGATCGCAGGCCAACTGACGCTCGGCACGTTGGTGGCTTTCCTGGCGTACATCATCTCTTTCTACGATCCACTGCGGCGGCTGACCGAGGTGGACAACACCTTCCAGCAAGCCATCGCGGCGGCCGATCGGATTTTCGAACTGCTGGACGAGATGCCGGAGATCCCGGAGGCGGCCGATGCGGTCGTGCTGGACAAGGTCGCCGGCAAGGTGGTCTTCGACGACGTCCACTTCCGCTACGGCGAGAACGCCCCGGTAGCCAACACGGGCCAGAAGGAAGTGCTGCACGACGTGGAGTTCCAGATGGTCCCCGGCGAGGTGGTGGCGCTGGTCGGCCCCAGCGGCGCGGGCAAGACCAGCATCGCCAACCTGCTCTGCCGCTTCTACGATCCCACTCACGGCCGCGTCCTGGTGGACGGCCACGATCTGCGCGCGGTGCAGGTCCGATCGCTGCGGCGACAGGTGGCCGTGGTGCTCCAGGACACCTTCCTGTTCAACGCGTCGGTGCGAGAAAACCTGCTCTACGGCAAGCCCGACGCTACCGAGGAGGAGCTGATCGCGGCGACCCGAGCGGCCTACGCGCACGACTTCATCGTGGAGATGCCCGCGGGCTATGACACCGAGATCGGGGAGCGCGGGGTCAAACTCAGCGGCGGGCAGCGGCAACGGCTGGCGCTCGCGCGGGCCATCCTGGCCGACCCCCGTATCCTGATCCTGGACGAGGCCACCTCGTCCGTGGACGCGGAGGCGGAATACCTGATCCAGCAGGCGCTGGAGGAGGTGCTCAAGGGGCGCACCGCGCTGGTGATCGCACACCGGCTGAGCACGATCCGCAACGCGGACAAGATCATCGCGCTGGAGGGTGGCCGCATCCGCGAGGTGGGCAACCACCGCGAACTGGTGGCCCGCGGTGGGCTCTACAGCCAGCTCTACCAGCGGCAGTTGGAGCTGGCCGCGGACGAGAGGACAGCATGAAGCGCCATCAGGGCTTCTCACGTTTGAACGTCAACGTTAGAGCGTTCTGACGTTCGATCCAGGTCATCCAGGGCGACCAACAGCGCGTCGAGCCGGTCGAACAGGGCGCGCAAGTCGGATCGGGTTGCAACATCGCGCGCGGTCAGCGCCCGCCCCACCAGACGCGCATCGACCGAATCCTCGGCCCGCGAGCCGCCACCGCGCGCCAGCAGCTTGTCTCGCAGCCGAACTCCTTCCTCCGCGGCCAGCTCGCCCGCACCGACCAACTGCTGCACGCGGCGCTCGATCTCCTCGTCCACCTGACGCAGCAGGTCGAGCGGCGCAGTCAAGCCGTGCCGTAGCACGCTCACCGTGTCGCCACCCGCCCGGATCAACCCTGTCAGTACCGCGCGCGGCAAGAATCCGGCCCGTTTGCGCTCCTGCTCCACGATGATCTGAGTCAGGATCACTGTGGTCAGGTCCTCACCCGTCTCGTGATCCACAACCCGGACATCCTCGCCCTCGCGAATCAGCGCGGCGATGCTGTCCAGTGAGACGTAGTGTCGACCGTCCGTGTCGTAGAGTTTGCGGTTGCTGTAACGCTTGATCAGCGGCATCGGCGCGTTCCCAGACAGGATTGTGGCCCCATGATTCAGAAACGAGATTTCTTGCAGGTGAAGAACCAGGGTATCTTCTCAGTTTTTCGGGGAATCGCTCGCTGTGGCCGGTCTCCTGACC
>MNXL01000167.1 GCA_001871755.1 Anaerolineae bacterium CG2_30_64_16 | reverse complement strand
ATCAGTTGTAAGAAGATAGTCAAGAAGCCCACCAGCGAAGTGTCGCTGGCGGGCTTCTTTTCTTATGTTTCGCAGGCCGTCGAACGGATGGTCTTCTGGTCTGCGTCGTCGATCACTCTAGCGCACCCAGCCGCGGGTGGCTACGGCCTCGGCGACCCGCTGCACCGCCACCAGATAGGCGGCCAGCCGGTTGTGCACCTTCCGAGACTGCGCCATTTCGTGCACCGCGTGGAAGGCCGTGGTCATCTTGGCATCCAGCCGCTCGTACACTTCGTCGAGCGTCCAGTAGAAGTTGTAGGCGTTCTGGACCTGCTCGAAGTAGCTTACCGTGACGCCGCCAGCATTGCACAGGAAGTCCGGGATCACATACGAGCCGTTCTGGAACAAGATTTGGTCAGCCTCGGGGGTCGTCGGGCCATTGGCCAGCTCGGCGACGATCTTGGCCTGGACGCGGCCGGCGTTCTCGGCGGTAATCATCCCCTCCAAAGCGGCCGGGACCAAAATGGTAACCGGTAATTCCAGCAGTTCTGCGTTGGTAATGTTCTTGGCGCCGGGGAAGTCTGCCACTTTGCCGGTCTTTTGCTTCCAGGCTATTGCTTTCTCGTAATCGAGGCCGTTGGGGTTGTAAATGCCGCCCTTAGAATCGCTGATTGCGACCACCCTTAATCCGAGCCATTCATGCCCCAGCTTGTGCGCGAATTGGCCGGCGTTGCCGTAGCCCTGGATCGCTGTCGGAGCGTCCTGGAGATCAAGGCCCAACACCCTGGCCGCCTCACGGATGGTGTAGATGCCGCCGCGGGCAGTGGCATCGCCGCGGCCCAAGGATCCGAACAGAGGCGCCGGCTTGCCAGTGATCACACCTGGGAGATGCCGGCCCATGATGACCTCGTATTCGTCCATCATCCAGGCCATGATCTGCGGCGTGGTGTACACATCGGGCGCGGGGACGTCTTTGTCGGGACCGATGAAATAGGCCACCTTGCGCATGTACCCGCGGCTCAAGCGCTCCAGTTCGCCATGAGACAGACTATGGGGGTCGCAAATCACGCCACCCTTGCTGCCGCCCAGCGGGATGTCCACCACTGAAGTCTTCCAGGTCATCCAGGCTGCCAGCGCCCGCACAGTGTCCACAGTCTCTTGGGGATGGAACCGAATGCCACCCTTGGCCGGGCCGCGCGCGTCATTGTATTGCACGCGGAAGGCCTGGAAGACCTCGAAGCTGCCGTCATCCATCTGCACCGGCACGGTGAAGCGGAGCTCCCGCATCGGCACGCGTAGAAAAGCGTGCATGGCCGGTGAGAGGCCCAGAAGGCCGACGGCCTCGTCCAACTGGCGTTGGGCAATCTCGAAGGGATTCGTTGCTGACGTCATAATACACTCCTTGTATGGTTGATTCTGCGAGTCTTTTTCGCACCTACGAAACCTATTTGCTGACCCGGCCGGACCTCGCGGGATCCAACTGGCCAGATCAGAACGACAGCAGCCATAAAAGAGCCGCCTATCCACCCCAGGGCGACAGACGGCAAGACACATCCGGGTCGCCATCGTCCCAAGATAGTTTGATTATACATAAACTTCTCAGTCACGTAAAATCCGACCCCCTTGCTTTTCACGGCGCCCTGGCGCGCGGCTGGATATCACACCTGACAAGGTGACACGGCGAAGAGGTGACAAGGTGAAGAAAACCTCACACTACAGCCGTGTCGAGTATACGCCTCCCGCCATTGATAGAAACGCTGTTCCCCATCGACAGACCGCGGCGTGGGTCCCACGCTCTTGCGCAGGCGATCGTTGATCGCCGCCAGCAGTCCCAACGCCGCCCCGATCCCCAAAACCAGCTTGCACACGCGCTTCATCTTCTGCTCCTTTGCTGCTCGCTACTCACCGATGCCACAAGAGCCCCCATCCCGTCCAGCCGAAATAGAGGCCGAACGCCAGCAAGAATATGCCGCAAACCAACAGCACGGCCCGGTAGCCGCGCTCGCCGAACAGCCCGCGGCCAGAGGCCATCAACAGGCTCAAACCGCTCAGCCAGACCAGGTCCGTGAGCCAGTGGCTAAACGCGAGCCCGCCCACCGTCAGCGGGCCCAACTCCAACGACATGACCCGGGCAACATACACGGCCCCCAACGTCGCCCACCACAGGGACCAGTATGGGTTGGCCACGGTGACCATCATCCCGCCCGGCACATGACCCCAGCGGACCACGCCGGGCGCCGGGCCAGCCGACGCACCGGTCAGCGTCAACCGGCCTTGCCAGGCGCCAACAGTCAGCCCGTAGCCCATCCAGAGGAGCACCACGGCGCCCATCAGCCCTACCAGCCCACTCACCAGCGGCTGCTGCAGCCAAACGCCCAGTCCATACGCGATCCCGAACACCAGCGGGATCTCGATCAGCCCGTGACCGAGCGCCAGTCGAACGCCGGCCCAGCGCCCGGCGCGGGCTCCTTCGCTGATGGCCAGCGCGGTCAGCGGCCCCGGTGACAGCGCGCCGGAGAGGCTGATGAGCATGAAGGCGCCGTAGAGGAGCAGCAGTTGAGTCATGAGCGGCCTGATGGGTGTGACGAGTAACGAGTGACAAGTGACGAAAAAGGCGGCGCCTATTTGGACTCCACCAGGAACCTGGTCGCGGCGGTTGCCAGCAGGGCCGCCCCGATGGGCAGCGCCCGTTCGTCGAAGTCGAAACGGGGGTTGTGATGCCCCACGTTCAACCCCAGATCGACATTGCCGGAGCCCAGCATCATGAAACACGCCGGCACGTAGCGCTGGTATTCGGCAAAGTCCTCCGAAACCATCATTGGGGGACACCAGGCCACGGCGGTGTTGCCCACCACCTGGACGGCCGCCGCGCGCGCAACCTCGCTGACGGTTGAATCGTTCACCACCGTGGGCGCGACACTCTGCACCGCCAGCGTGTAGCTGGCGCCCATGCCCACCGTGATGCCGTCCAACAACACCCGCAACCGGGTCAGGACCGTTTCCCGCACCGCGGCCGAAAAGGTGCGGATGGTGCCCTCCAGCGCCACCTGATCGGCAATGATGTTGAACGCGGCGCCCCCGCGTACCGTGCCGATCGTCAACACCGCGGCCTCCTGCGGATCCACATTCCGGCTGACGATCGTTTGGAGCGCCGACAGCACCTGCCCGGTGACTGCGATGGCGTCCACCGCCTCATGTGGCAGCGCGCCGTGGCCGCCGCGACCGCGGATGTGAATGCGCAAGATGTCGGCCGAGGCCATCAGGGGGCCAGCCTGTGCGCAGACGCGGCCCAGGGGCATACTGTTCCAGAGATGGAGCCCAAAAGCCGCGGCGGGGACGGGATCGGCCAGCGCGCCGTCGGTGATCATCGCGGCCGCGCCGCCATCTCCTTCTTCGGCCGGCTGGAACAGCAGCAGCACCCGGCCGGGCAACGTCGCGGCGTGGCGGGCCAACAAAGTCGCCGCGCCCAGCAGCATGGCGACATGGCCATCGTGCCCACAAGCGTGCATCACCCCCGGCGTCTGCGACGCGTAAGGGGCTTCACTCTCCTCCTGGATGGGCAGTGCATCCATGTCGGCGCGCAGCATCACCGCTGGACCGGGCCGCCCCCCCGACAGCAGGCCCACCACCCCGGTGCGCCCGACCCCGGGCCGCACCTCGCACCCCAAATCCGCCAGGACACGGGCCACCAGGGCAGCCGTCCGCGTCTCACGATAGCCCAATTCCGGGTGCTGATGTAGATCCCGACGCCAGGCCACCAATTGCTCCGCCAGTCCTTCCGCCTCCGTACGATAGTCGGGCGTGGTCATGGCGCGCCCACCCCACCATAGGTCCACCGCGTGTTCCAAAGCACCAGCGGCGCTTCTCTGCGACGAACTCCAGCCCCCGTCACCTCGCCCACTATCAGGCAATGATCGCCGGGAGTGGCGGGTTCAGAGGCAAAGCGGCATTCCAGCCAGGCCGGGGCATCGGTCAACAGAGGGCAGCGCGCCGGACTGGGCCGAAAAGAGTGACCCGCCAGGGTCTCCTGGTCAGCCCTGACCTGGGTGTGTTCAAAGAACTTCTCGGCGATCATCTCCTGGTCGGCGGCCAGGATGTTGATGGCAAACCGCCGCGCCGTTCGCACGGCATCCGCCAGATGGGAGTTGCGACGCAGCGCCACCATCACCAGGAGAGGGCGAAAAGAGACCTGGCTGACCCACGAAACGGTGGCCGCGTGCAGCGTCTCACCCGCGCAGGTGGTCAGGACATAGAGACCGTTGGAGAGCATCCGCAAAGCATCATTACGCACATCGCTGAGCGACGTTGGGGAGTCTAGTGTCATCCTCAATCCTCCTGTGCTTGTGAATCGGCAATTTGGCGATCTTCAGCGGAGAGTTTCGTTGACGGTCCTAACCGCAATACGGTTCAGATAAGCCTGGAGTAGAGCCTTCAGGCGGGGCGCCTCTGGCTAAAGCCTGATGTCACTAACATTTGCCTCTCGCTCGGGCCGGTCTCCTGACCGAGCCCGCTCCGGCGATCCGATTTGGCTGGCCCGGCGAGGCTTCCGGTGGCTCGGTCAGGAGACCGGCCACAGCTAGCGAGAAAAGTTAGTGGCATTAGGCTAAAGCCTCGATTCCGGCACACTATACTGAACGGAAATGGATGCAGTGCAAACGGAGTCGAGCCTTTAGGCGAAAATCAAGCGCAAAAACCGGCTAAAGCCTCGATTCCAATGCACTCGTTTGATTTCCGTTCAGTATAACTGAACCGTATGGGTCTTAACCGCCATAGTGCCACGCCGTATCGCGCAGCGCCAATGCGGACATGTGCGGGGCACACACGTCACCCTCGATCACCTGGGTGATGAACACGGTGTGATCCCCATTCTGGCCGACCTCTTCGACTACCTCGCACGCCAGCCAGGCTTCGGCCGCGTCGAACACCGGCGCCCCGACCGGGCCGCTGGTGAAGTGATAGCCGGCAATCTCATCCGATCCAAACTGAGTAACCTTAAAAAATGCGCGGGCAAACTCGGGCTGGTCGGCGCCAACGACGTGCAGGACCAAATGGCGACTGGCCTGCACCGCGTCATGGATCGCCGTCCCCTTGCGCAGCGCCACCGAAATCAGCCGGGGGTCGAGCGACACCTGCCCCACCCAACTGACGGTCGCGGCGCGCGGGCCGTCCGGGCCGTTGGCGGCCACCACGAACAGGCCATAATTGAAGGAGCGGAGAACGTCTCTGATGCTATCTTTCGCAGCCATTTGCACCTCAAGTTACTTTCACCACAACCCGCGCGCCGCCTGCCCCGCCAGCGCAGCGGTGATCGGTTCGCGCCAGGCCGGCTCGACGTCGGCGCAGGCTCGCAGCAGCCCGAAACAGCCGGCCAGCATCTGATCGCCATGCGGCACCGCGAAATAGGCCGGCAGACCGACGTCCCGCAACATGGCCTGCCGCGGCCCGGTCACGGCCAGGAATTCCAGCGCTACCGGCGCACCATCCAGTTGCAGCGCGCCGTGGCCGTGATCGGCAAAAACGCGCTCGTGACTGATGCTGCCATCCGCCAACGCCCGCAGCCAACCAGCCAGACTGCTGGGATTCAACAAGCCCGTGTGATGCTCGAACAGGCGCACGAACTGGCCGTCCCGATATTGGAAGGCCAGTGTGTGAAAGTTGCCCGCGTTGGCGATCAACGCGTCAGGCTGATTGGCCACGACCGGGTCGTCCAACGCGCCCAGCACGGCCGCCGGCGCGGTGTCCATGACGACCACGGGCAGGCCCGCCTGGGCCGTGGCTGTCTCGGCCAGCGCGACCAGGCGGGTCATGATCGCGGGAACCTCG
>MNXL01000336.1:343-6159 GCA_001871755.1 Anaerolineae bacterium CG2_30_64_16 | reverse complement strand
GGCGAATATCCACGAAGACATTGTGAAGATGAAGAACGGCTACGACACTGAGGTTGGAACAGCCGGGGGCACCCTTTCGGGAGGGGAGCGAGCTCGGATCGGTCTTGCACGCGCTCTATTGCGGAAGCCGCGTATTCTGCTCCTTGATGAGGTCACCTCGGACCTTGATGCGAACTCTGAACGTAAGATCTCCGAATCGCTAAACTCGCTAGCCGGGTCCGTCAGCATCGTGCTGATCGCCCATCGGTTGTCCACGATCGTCAACTGTGACCACGTATATCTGCTGAGCGAAGGTCGGGTCCTTGCCTCGGGTACGCACAAGGATTTGATCGATAAGTCAAGTGAGTACAGTGAGATGTGTCGTGCACAGGCAATCTGACCGACCAAGAATTGGATGGCGCCAAAGAGGTTCATAACCCGGCCTCCATTGCCAGCAAGTTTCCTCGCTTCCTGACTGACAGTTACGGTCGGTAATCGGTCCGCCCCCACGCGTTAAACCTGACTTGACCACCTATTTGGCCCCAAAAGCCACCCAATCTCTTTCATCACTTCAGCTTCTATTGGTTAACGAAGGCATTATGTAGATACGATCGATATCCAATGATTGGCCACATTGGGACTATATTACCCAAATTACCCCTATACAAGTAGTCACGATTGACCTATTCTTTCCCTATGCACCTCCGCATCTCTACAAAACGCCAGGGCGACAATGTCTACAAGTACGCCCAGATCGTCGAAAGCTATCGGCGCGAAGACGGCGTCCCCGCCCACAAGGTCATCGCCAGCTTGGGGCAGCTGTCCGATCAAGAGATTACCAACCTCCGAGTCGCTCTTCAAGCCTCCCGCCAAGATATCGCCCTGGTCATGCCCGGCCAACCAGCACAGCATGAATGGCCCGCGAGAATCACCGCCAGCCTCAGCTACCTGGACGTCGCCGTTGCCCTGGAGACCTGGAACCGCTGGAAGCTACCCCGCCTCTTCAACCGACTCCTGCCTCAGAAGAACGAGGCCGTCCCGCTTGGAACCATCATCGCCGCCCTGGCCCTGCACCGCTGCACCGATCCCGGCTCGAAGCTCTTCGCCCAGCGATGGTATCCGACAACCGCCCTGCCTGAGCTCCTGGATCTCGACGCCAACCAGTTCGGCAACACCCGCATCCACCGCACACTGGACGCCCTCGATCGTATCGGCGACACCCTGCAAGCAGAACTCGTCCACAGGTACCACAGCAAGGAAGGCCGGTTCGCCACAATCTTCATGGACGTGACCGACGCCTGGTTCGCTGGGCGGGGGCCGGACATGGCCGAACGGGACCGCACCAAGGAAGGGTTCAAGAACAAGCACAAGATCGGCATCGTCCTGGTCTGCAACGAGCACGGCTACCCCCTGCGCTGGAAGGTCGTGCCGGGCAAACGGCGGGACAACATCTGCATGGAGGACATGCTCGATCAGATCCAGGATGCCGGTTGGATGGGCGAGGCGCCCCTGGTTTGCGACAGGGCCATGGGTAGGGCCAAGTCCGTGGCCAGGCTCCTCGACAGCGGCGTTCGCTTCCTGACCGCCACCACCCGGCCCGAGATCGACTCCTACACCCAGGCCATCCCCTTCGAGCCGTTCCTCGAACTGCATCCCGTTGGCTCCAGCGCCACTCTCGCCGCTGAGATGGGCATCGCCAGCAAGACCGCCGAAGCTGCCGGGCTCACCAAGCTCGACGACCTGCACTACATCCTGGACCTCGGCATCTGCCAACGCACACTTTCGTTCGAGCGGCCCAAGCACCAGCACACCGGAGCGGCCTGGGACCCGGACCAACTCGAAGGCGGTGCCTCGTTCATCGCCCTGGCCAGGATCTTCGCCGATCGCCTGAAAAAGAACCAGTACCGCAACAAGAGCGATCTGGCGGACAAGGAAGGCATGACCCGGGCCCGAGTGACCCAGATCATGAACACCATCAAGATCGCCCCTCTGCTTCAAGAGCAGGTCCTCTCGGGCGAGTTCGGCTACGTTCCCGAGCGGCTGCTCAGACAATGCGTCAAGCTGAATACTGAAGCCGAACAAAGGAAGCTCCTGGAGGACAACGCTCAGGTCATGCGCCCGGCCCAGTTGGAAGGTAGACCTCCACGCCGTGTCGGCAGACAGACCGTCGACCTACGCCTGGTCGCCTACTTCAACCCCCGCATGTTCGTCGAGCATCGAGGATATCTCTACGAACGGCGGCAGAGGATCGAGCAATACGTCCGCGATCTGAACGAGAAGCTCGCCAACTCAGACTTCCCCCACGACAAAAACAAAATCCGCCTCAAGGTCCATAACCAGATTACCCGCTGGAAGTTGATTTCGGTATTCGAGGTGACAGTCACCAATCGCACCAACCCAGACATCGGCAAGAAGCAGATGCAGGTCCGCCTCGAACTCAACCATGACGAGTGGGTGCGCCGGTTGCGCTATACCGGGTTCGTCCTGCTGGTCGGCCATCCCGAACTGCCCCACACCGCCGAGGAACTGGTGAACCTGTACCGCGAGAAGGACACCGTCGAAAAGGACTTCAGGACCATCAAGAGTGCCGTCAAACTTCGCCCGCTCTTTCACCACACCGATGGCAAGGTCAGAGCCCACGTCACGCTTTGCATGTTGGCCCTGCTGCTCGAGCGCACCATCGAAAAGAGGCTGCGGAATTCCGAGCTGGCTCGCACGGCAGCCTCCTGCTTCGAACAGTTGCGCACCTGCCGTCTGAATCTCATCTCATCCCCCGACCAGATCGTCCCCACGTACGCCGCAACGGAGCCGACTCAGGACCAGTTGGCCATCTTACGAAACCTCAGAATGACGGGGTTAATTGAGCCCGAGGAGATATCAGAAAGTATAAAATTCCGACGAAGCTAGGATATTCGTATCTACAGCGGTCGTGTAAATCATTGGGGGACAACGAATACACATTTAAGGTGGTCAAGATAGAGTCAACCAAAATGAGCTCAAAGCGCGATTCTTAGACTGAGAGACAAAATCCGTGGCCAATCCGGCACCTCGCCGCTCTCTCTCGCCGTCTCTCTTTTTTGCAGCTGCGGCCACTCAAAATTTCACCACCGTAACCCTTTGTCCCACAAACGACAAAAACGACCCCGATCCCATTGGGAGACCGAGGCCGCTGTCAACCTCTCGCGCTTCGATTTCTAGGCAAAAGAGATTTGGCTCCCCGGATGGGACTCGAAACCCTCCCCTACCCCTTCACACTCCCCAGGGTCAACCCGCTGATCAGGAAACGGTTCAGGACCAGGAAAAGCACGACCACCGGCACGCTGACCAGCAGCGATCCGGCGGCGTAGTTGGCCCATTCGGTCTGGTAGGTGGTGAACAGGGATTCCAGGCCCAGAGGCAGGGTCATCAGCTCACGGCTGGTCAGCATCACCCGGGCGACCATGAACTCGCTCCAGCCGGTCATGAAGCTGAACAACGCGGTGATGACCAGGGCGGGTGCGCTCAAAGGAAGCGTCACGCGCGCGAAGGCCTGCAGGGGGCTGCAGCCGTCGATGAGGGCGGCCTCGTTCAGATCCACGGGGATGGTGTCGTAATAGCCCTTCATGGTCCAGATGCAGAACGGCAGGGCCGTGGCCACGTAGGCGATCATCACGCCGCCCAGGGTGTCCACCAGGTGGAACTTGCGCATCATCAGATACAGCGGCAAAAGCAGCATGGTGGCCGGGAACATCTGGGTCATGAGGATGCCCTGCAGGGCCGCCCCGCGCGCCTTGAATCGGTACCGCGACAGCGCGAAACCGCCCAGGCTCGCCAGGGCCACGCCGATCAGCGCCGTGCCCAGCGACACGATGGCCGAGTTGCGCAGCCACAGAAAGAACGGCTTCTCGGTGAACATGATGCGATAGGCATCCAAGGTGGCGCCCTGGGGGATGATCTCAAGGTGCGTGCTGTAAAGCTGGTCACCCGGCCGCAGGCTGATGCCGAAGACCTGGATCACCGGGAACAGGGCGAACAGCACCAGCAACCACACCAGCGCATGGACCCACACCATGCCCCAGATGGACTTGATCCGACCCGGTCGCGCCATCAGTAGGCCTCCTGTCGGGACACCCGGTCGTAGCCCCGCACGATCACCACGAGCACCAGGAAGATGAACACGCTGAAGGCGGCCGCGTAGCCGTAGCGGTAGTAGAAGAAGGCGGCCTTGTACACGTAGGTCACCAGGATGTGGCTCTTGTCCGCGGGCAGGCCCTGGTCGGTCACCAGCCAGATCACGTTCAGGTTGTTGAAGGTCCAGATCGTGCCCAGCACCAGGGCCGGCAGCAGCACCGGCTTGAGCATGGGCAGGGTGATGCTGAAGAAACGCTTCACCGGCCCGGCGCCGTCGATGCGCGCGGCCTCGTACAGCTCCCGGGGTATGCTCTGCAGCCCGCCCAGGGCGATGACCATGATGAACGGGAACCCCAGCCAGATGTTGGTGATCACCGCGGCGGAAAACGCCGCCGATTCGCTGGCGAACCACGACACCGGGTGCAGGCCCACCGAAGTTAACAGCTGGTTCACCGCACCGTACTCCACGTTGAACATCCCCCGCCAAGTCAGCGCCGAGATGTACTGCGGCACGGCCCAGGGCAGGATCAGCAGGGCGCGGTAGACGTTGCGCCCCGGCAACTTACGGTTCAACAGCAGCGCCGCGCCCAGGCCCAGGGTGAAGTGGAAGATGAGGTTGATCACCGTCCAGGCGATGGTCTTGCCGAAGATGTGGTAGAAGTCGGGCTCGGTGAAGATCCGCGCGTAGTGCATGAAGCCCTTCAGCTGCGGATCCCGGAAATGGTACATGTTCCAGTTGGTCAGCGAGACATAGACGTTGAACAGGAAGGGATAGGCGACCACCGCGATCAGCACGACCGCCGCCGGCATCAGGAACCAGAATGCGAGCTGGGATTGGGACCGACCGAGTTTCACGCTTCCCCCTATTCCCGCATGCGGGCGATCATGTCCACGGCGCGTTTCTGCATGAACTGCGCCGCTTCCTGCGGGGTCATCTCCCCGTTCATCACGTTCTGATAGCCCGGGCGCATGCTGTCCCAGATGGCCCGCATCTCCGGCACGATGGGCATCAGCCGGCCCTTGGCGATCTGGGCGTTGCTGGCGCGCATCGTCGCATCGGTCTCGAAGTCCGGCAGCTTGCGCGCCTCCAGGTCGCTGGGCAGCACGCTCAGCTTGCGCGCCAGGTCCACCTGGGCCTCGTAGCCGGTCAACCAGGCCAGCAGCGCGGCCGTGCATTCCTTCGTGGCGGGATCCAGGTAGGCGTTGATGGAGTAGCACTTGGCGCTGGTCATGGGCGTGGGCCAAAGCCCGGTGGCGCTGACCATCGGCATGGGCGCCAGCTCGATCTCGATGCCCGCTTCGCGGTAACCGTTCCAGGACCAGGGACCGTTGATGATATAGGCCGCCTGACCCGTCTTGAACATGGTGTCGGCCAGGGGGTAGTCACACTCCCGGGGCATGACGTCCAGCCGGCGCAGGTTCTGCATGAACCCCAGGGCGCCGACCATGGCCTGCGTACCCAGGGTGGGAACCGCGCGGTCGTCCATGACCCAGCCGCCGTAGCCGCCGAGCCAGGGCACCAGCCAGAAGGGTTCGAGCAGGTTGAAGACCAACCCGAACTGGTCGGTCTTGCCGTCGCCGTCCAGATCGCGGGTCGTATCGCGCAGCTGGGCGACCCAGTCATCCGTATTGACGGGGATGGAGTCCACCAGCGCCTTGTTGGCCACCAGGGTCAGATGGTTGCCCACCTGATCGGGCAGCCCCCAGGTCTTGCCGTCGAGAATCGG
>MNXL01000336.1:0-326 GCA_001871755.1 Anaerolineae bacterium CG2_30_64_16 | reverse complement strand
ATTTCGCCGGCGGGCAAAAGGTCTTCGATGGGCATGAGCAGCCCCATGATCTGGTACGGCCCGATCTTGTCGGCCGGACCGTAGACCATGCTGGGGCCGCCGTAGGCCAAGGCCGCGGTCTGGAACTGCGTCTGCAGGTCTTCGGTGCGGTAATGGACGCGCTGGATGTCGAATTCGGCGAATTCCGGATGCTGCTGGCGGAACTGCTCGACGTGCTTGTCGAACAGGGTCTGTTCCTGCGGGTCCATCTGTTCCCAGACGATCACCTGGCCGCTGCGATCCACATGACCGCACGCCGACAGCAGCGCCGCCAATAACAAGGGCGC
>MNXL01000391.1 GCA_001871755.1 Anaerolineae bacterium CG2_30_64_16 | reverse complement strand
GCTGCGGGTGTTTCGCCGCCGGCCGGCGGCGTCTCCACTGGCGCGCGGTCGGCAAAGACCCGGCTCAACAGGGCCACCAGCCCCCACAACAGCGCCAGCCCCGCAAACACCAGACCCATGCCCAGAACGGTCATGATCAGGCCCTGGGTGAGCAGCTCGCTCATGATGTCATTCCTCTGTGGTATATTGGTAAATTGGTAGATTGGTAGATTGGTAGATTGGAACGTGCCTTTATGTGTCGACACTGGTCTACCAATCCACCAGTCTCCCAATTTACCAATTTACTAATTCACCAATCTATCAATCTACACTGGCATCAGGCCGTGCTTCTTGGCCGGATTGCTCGCCACCTTCGTGCGCAAGATCTCCAGGGCGTTGATCAGCCTGAGGCGGGTGTAGCTCGGCTCGATCACCTCGTCGATCTGGCCCATGTCCGCCGCCGAATAGGGATTGTAGAACTTATCGGTGTATTCGTCGAGCCGCTGTTGGCGCACCGCCTCCGGGTCTTCGGCTCTGGTCAGCTCCTGGCGATAGAGGATGTTGACCGCGCCCTCGGACCCCATCACTGCGATCTCGGCGGTGGGCCAGGCGAACGCCAGATCGGTGCGCATCTGTTTGCTGCTCATGGCGATATAGGCGCCGCCCATCGCTTTGCGGACAACGATGCTGATCTTGGGCGCCGTGGCTTCACAATAGGCGTAGATGATCTTGGCGCCGTGCCGGATGATGCCGCCGTGCTCTTGGGCCACACCGGGCAGATAGCCGGGGCAGTCGACAAAGGTGAGGATAGGCAGGTTGAACGCGTCGCAGAAGCGCACGAAGCGCGAGATCTTGTCGGCAGAATCGATGTCGAGGACCCCGGCCAGGTAGAGCGGCTGGTTCGCGACGATGCCGACCGGATAGCCGTCCAGCCGGGCGAAGCCCACCAGCGCGTTCCTGGCGTAGTGCGCATGGACCTCCAGGAAGCTGCCCCGGTCGAAGACGCTGCTGATCACCTGGCGCATGTCGTACGGCACACTGCTGTCATCCGGCACCAGGTGGTCCAGGATCTCATCGCGGCGGGCCGGATCATCGTACGGTGTGACGCGCGGGGGGTCCTCGCTGTTGTTTTGAGGCAGATAGCTGAGGATTTCCTTGACTATCCGGAACGCAGCCTGTTCGTCGTCGGCCGCGAAATGGGCCACCCCGCTGAGGGTGTTGTGGGTCACCGTGCCACCCAACGTGCTGAAATCGACATCCTCGCCGGTGACAGCCTTGATGACGTCCGGCCCCGTGATGAACATGAAACTGGTCTTGCGCACCATGATCACGAAATCAGTCAAGGCAGGGGAGTAGACCGAGCCCCCCGCGCACGGCCCCATCTGCACCGAGATCTGCGGGACCACGCCGGAGGCCATGACATTGCGCACGAACAGCTCGCCGTAGGCTGCCAGCGACCGCACCCCTTCCTGGATGCGTGCCCCACCCGAGTCCAACAACCCGATAACAGGGATCCCGCTTTCCTGGGCCAGCTCCATGATCTTGCAGATCTTCTGCGCCTGAACCTGGGAGAAGGAGCCGCCCAATACCGTGAAATCCTGGGCGTAGATCGCAACGCGCCGGCCGTTGATCTTCCCAAACCCGGTGACAACGCCGTCCCCCGGATATTTCTTGCTGCCCATGTCGAAGTCGCTGATGTTGTGGGTTGCCAGTCGGCCCAATTCCTGGAAGCTGCCCGTGTCGAGCAAGGCGTCCAGACGTTCACGCGCGGTCAACTTGCCCTTGGCGTGCTGATCGTCGATGCGCTTCTGGCCGCCGCCCAGCCTGGCTTTGGCGCGCATCTGGCGCAGTGTTTCGAGCTTGTCTTGCATGTGATACCCCTTGACAGAAAAGTCGCTATCTCGTATAATGTAACTGGCTGAGGTGCTCCGGACTGTACGGGGAGCTATGGCGTGGCTGAAATGCTATGCGCCTACCAATAGATCGCGCTTGTCCACCTGGACAGCAAAGACGCGACAGGGAGCATCGGCTATCAGTTGCGCAACGTCGTTGATAGCCGTCAGTCGCGTATGCCAATCCAGGTTCTTGAAGAGTTTCTCGCCACGCCGCAGGTCGCGCCCTTTGATTTCGAAGTCCTCTGGTTTGGCCCAACTAACCAACCTTCGCTTGAGGGTGGTGGTCCGGCTATCCACCGACTGCCATTGGTCGGCGGGGATAGCCACAGCGGCGAGGGCGAAGAACGGTGTCTGTTTGTCTTCCAGCCCAGTTCCGCTTTCATCAATGTAGAAAAGTAGCATCAAATGCCTCTTTTCTGAAATCAAACTGCACCGGAACAGGCAATCCGTAACGTGCAGTGTGGATATCCCCCCGTTCTTGCCCCGCTGACCGGCTCATGCTATAATCGCCTCATCCTGGAGAGGTCGCATAGTTGGCCTAGTGCGCGCGTCTCGAAAACGCGTATCCCGGAAGGGATCGAGGGTTCGAATCCCTCCCTCTCCGCCAGATCCAAAGACAGAGCCCCACCTTCTCGGTGGGGTTTTTCTTTTCTGCGGTCCGATCAGCGTGAGCCGCAGCTTAGTCATTGTAGCGGGCGTCGCGTTTGAAGGCCATGATTTGGGTCATACGGGCGCATCTGCTTGTCGCGCCAGACTACTGACGGTCGCTGGATCAGCGCCTGGCTACCGGATCGCCTGCAAGATCCACAGCGCGACCATCCCCGCGGCGATGGTCAGCAGGACATTCTTGGTGCGCCAGGCGACCAGCCCCGCGATCAGCCCCGCGATCAGCCGCGGGTTGGCCGGCGAGAAGTAGAACGTGCCGCCCGGCCGCAGGATCTCCGGGAAGATGATCGCAGAGAGCACCGCGGGTGGCACGAAACGCAGGGCGCGCTGGAAGTTCGGTGGCAACTCCACCCGGCCGAGCAGGGCGATCACCGACAGGCGGATGGCGTAGGTGACCAATCCCATGCCGACGATGGTGAGCCAGAGGGCAGTGCGGGACATCTCAGGGCCTTTCCGGGGGGGTCTTGTTGGTGGCCTTGCGCCGGTCTGGGTGACCGGCCGCCCACCGGGCCGCGTACAGTCCGGCCACGATCCCGGTCAGCGTGGCCGCCAGCAATCCGGTCTTGTAGGGCCAATCCGCGGCCAGGAGGGCGACCCCGCCCGCGGCCAGCGCGGCGACCACGTCCGGCCGGTCTTCCAGCGCCGGCACGACCAGGGCGATGAAGGTCAGCGCAAGCGTGAAGTCCAGTGACCAACTGGCCGGCACCTGGGAGCCGAGGAAGATGCCAGCCGCGGTGCTGAGCTGCCATGTGGTCCACAACGCCAGCCCCGCGCCCAGCAGGTGCCAGTGGCCGTGGCCGTTCTCCGGCCCGCGGCGGTAGCGGATGATACCCACGGCGTAGGCCTCGTCGGTGAGTAGATAGGCCAGCAGCCCTTTCCAGGCCGGTCCCAGCCGCCGGAGATACGGGGCGACCGACGCGCTGTAGAGCATGTGCCGCAGATTCACTACCGCCGCGGTGAGCACGATCACCAGGCCCGGTGTGCCGGTGGCGAAGAGCTGTGTGACCACGAATTGTGCCGAGCCGGCAAACAGGATGGATGACATCGCCATCGCTGCATCCGGCGGCAACCCGGCCGACATCGCCAGCGCACCGTAGATCATGCCGAAAGGGGTGACTCCGAGCAGGATCGGCAGCTCGGCTCTGATGCCTGCCAGGAATTCGGCGCGGCGGCCGTGTGATAGTGCTTCACTCATGCGGCAGATCCAGCCGGAAGCCAAAACCGCGCAGGGTCACGATGAACTCGTGATCCGGGGCCAGTTCGCGCAACCGCGATCGCAGCCGGTGCACCAGCGCGTTGATCGCATCGTCCGAAACCCCGCTGGGATCCTCGTCCGGCCAGACCGCCCGGATCAGGCTGTCGCGATCGCAGACGCGGCCGGGGTCCTGCGCCAATGCGGCCAGGAAGTCGTATTGGATCTGAGAAAGCGGCGGGTCCAGCGGCCGGCCCCACACGCGCACGGCGCGCGTCTCGGCGTCCAGCTCCAAAGCAGCCGGCTTCTGCCCGGGCAGCGGCGCGGTCGCGGCATAGTCCACAAAGGTGAGGACGTGCAGTGGCGCCACGCTGATCTGGTCGCCGTCGGCCAGCCGATGCGCCGCGGCCAGGCGCTGCCCATTGACCAGTGTCCCGTTCTTCGAGTCCAGGTCGTGGACGAAGTAACCCACCCCCGCGCGCCGGATCTCGGCGTGATAGCGCGAGGTCCAGCGGTCGTTCACGACGATATCGTTGTCGGGCCACCGGCCAATGCGCGTGACGGCGCGATTCAACGGCCACTGCGCCCGCACCGCGTCGCCGTCAAACTGCACCAGCAATGCCCAATCGTCCCGTACGTCTGCCGCGTCTGACATGCCTGCTCTCACCCTCTCTTCTCCGCGTTTCATCGGTCCGGTTTGACACGCTGCGACAGCGGGGGTAGACTCCCCGCATGAGCAACCATTTTTCTCCGGGCAATGTCATCCGCGACCGCTACGAGATCCAGGCCCTGATCGGTCAGGGCGGCATGGGCGCGGTGTACCGCGTGGCCGACCATCGCTTGCCCGGCCGGCTGTGTGCGCTCAAGGTGATGCGGGCGCAACCGGGCGATCTGCTGGGTGGAGAGGACGCGGTCCGCCGGCAGTTCCTGGCCGAGGCCAGTACCTTGGGCCGTCTCGACCACCCGAACCTGCCCAAGGTGTCCGACTACTTCAACCTGGACGCGTACGACTGCCTGGTGATGGACTACGTGGCCGGACCCGATCTCAACCAGCGCATCGCGGAAGCGCGGCGCCACGCGCGCCCCCTGCCGCTGGCCGACGTCCTGGCGTGGCTCGACCAGCTTTGCGACGTGCTGAGCTACCTCCACGGCCAGCAGCCCCCCATCATCCACGGCGATGTCAAGCCGGCCAACATCAAGTTGACTGCGGACGACCGGATCAAGCTGGTCGACTTCGGGTTGGTGCGGCCGGCCGATCCTGATGACCCACGCACCCTCACCGGCGCGGGGCTGCGCGGTTTGGGGTCGTTGCCCTACGCCGCGCTGGAACAGTATGCGGGCAGCCGGGCCAGCATCGACCCGCGCAGCGACCTCTACAGCCTGGGCGCAACCCTCTATCACCTGGTGACCAATCAAGCGCCCGCCAGCGCCCACGACCGGTTCCTGGACCCCGCGGCGCTGGTCCCGCTCCGCCAACTCAACCCCGACCTGCCCCCCGCGGTCGAGACGGCCATCATGGCGGCGATGCAACCCCATCCCAAAGATCGCCCAGTGTCGGTCGCCACCTGGCGCAAGGGCTTGTGGCTCGACCTGCCCGATGTCACATACACTGGGCCGGCCATGCCAGGGACAGAACGCGGCATGTGGGCCGAGAATCGTTGGTATCTGCTGGTGGCCGGGGTCATGGTGGCGGTTGCCGTCGCGCTGACGTTTTGGCGGTAGCGGTGTGGCGGAACCAGAGGCATCCCATCCAATGACCATCGACGAACTACTAGCTCCGGCGGATCACGCGCCGCGCCCCGCCCATCGCGGCCAACCCCCCGATGAATGCGCCACCTGCCGCGACCGCGGGCCATGCCCACCATGAGGGTGTCAGCAGCAGGTACGCGATGTAGCCAGCCATGCCGCCGCTGAGGCAGAGCAGCCACCCGCGGACCCGCCGCGCCACCGAAAGCCGCCGCATCTGCAAGAGGAAGTAACCCACCAACCCGGCCGCCCCCGCGCCAACCAACGCCAGCAGAACGAGGCCGGCGCGGCCGCCCGGCCCTGGCCCCCTCCCTGCGCCAGTTGAAGCGGCGACCGCTGAGGGCGTCGCGGGCGTTTCCGGGATAGATCCTGTGT
>MNXL01000088.1:184-5860 GCA_001871755.1 Anaerolineae bacterium CG2_30_64_16 | reverse complement strand
GAGCGCCAACAGCCCGGCCGGCGCCACGAGCCATACCGGCGCGGCCAGGTAGAGCACCGCGGCAAGCGCCGCCAGCGGCACCAGGCAGCACACGGCGAGCAGAAAAACGAACATCTTGGAAGCAGTCTGGCCGCGCATGGCAATCTCCTCCTCAGTATCGGACCTTCTCAGGCTGGCGAGGTCAAGAGTAGAACAAAGTCGGCGGGCTGTGCAGCACCAGGCGGCGGGTCGTCTCACGCGTCATCCAACACCAGCCAGCCCAGTTTGAGCGCCTTTGTCACCGCCTCGGTGCGGGTGGTTACGCCGAGCTTGCCGTAGATGTTCGCCAGGTGGCCCTGCACCGTGCGGTCGCTGATCTGTAACTCCGCAGCGATGGCTTTGTTGGTCCAACCCTGCGCCGCGAGCCGGAGCACCGCCACTTCCCCAGGGCTGTTCAGTTCTATCTAACTCCGACATAATTCAGGATGTTGTTGATGTTCAAGCAGTTTTCGAACAGTTCCAGGCTCACGTTTTCCACATGGTTGGCGCGGAGAATGTTGAGGGCAAAGCTGCGCAACTTGGCGAAGATGTGCGGATTGGTTCGAATGCGCGACTTGTCTTCACCCAGAGCCACGTCTCTGACATAGTGATCGCCATTCTCGATGTCCCAATGATTGCGGATCGCCTGACAGAAGGTTTCGGCGCCGAGAATGGTTGTGGCGATGTAGTAGGAAGTCTCATGGCTCGGTTTCCAATAGTCACTTTTTGTGTCGAAGCTCCATCTTTTTCGGTCCACCTTCACCACCGCCTCAACCAAGCGCCACTTGTCAGCATCACGGAATAGCGGCTGAGTGAAGACCGCCACACTTCGACACTCAATCCGATTATGGGCCTTTGTGGTTGGCTCTTGATACACGGCATCAGGCGACAGCGTAGCTGCCATGGTTTGACAGTCCTCGAATAAGGTCTTTTGGTTGCCTTTCACCTGCACAATCACATCGTTTCCGGTCTTTTTGGCGACTTCCAGGGTCTTTTCCTGGCAGTTGATGGCATCGAAGGTGAAAATGCAGTTCGCGAGCCCCAATGCCGTCATGAGTGCTTGTGCGGTGGGGATCTCATTGGTTTTCCGGGCAATCTCTTCATGCGCCAGAATGATACGCCGATCGGTCAAAAAGGCGCTCAAAACCTGAATGGCTTTCTGATCTTGGAAATGATCGAAACTGCCGCGCAACACTTTGCCATCAAACGCCACAAACCGTTTTTCCGTGCCACTACCCGCCAAAAGCTCGCTATATTCTCGAAAACCCTTCTCAAGCTCATCGGATGAAGCGCCTTGAATGATCGCCCGCAGGGTCGTATAGGCCGGCAAATGCTTCCAATGCAAACCGAATGTCTGGTTCAGTATTTCGTAATGGGACTTGATGAAGGCATGTATTTTTCGGTAGGACGTGGCATTACTCAAAAGCGCCAATATTGAAAAGAACAGGATCTGCCCAAGCTGGTAACGCCGACCTTGTTGACGCCGATGATCTTTGATCTTGAACAGGAAACTCTGCAGCATTTGTAACCTCCGATGATAGTCTTGATGTGCAAGAGTATCATCCAAAGGCTACAAAATGCAACTTCCTGTTAGAACTGAACAGCCCTGGCCACTTCCCGCTCCGTCAACGACTCCACCTGCTCTTGGGCCGCGGCCGGCTTGCCCGAAGTCATCTGGGCCACAACTTTGGCCGCGATGTCGGGGGCCAGCACCTTGCCGTCGGCTGCAACGACCTTCACCGCCCGCACCAATTCGTCAGAGTCAGCGTTCTTCAACACGTAGCCGTCGGCGCCCGCGCGCAGCAGGGCAAAGACGTAGGGATCGTCGTCGTAGGCCGTGAGGATCAGGACCCGCACGTCCGGATAGGCGGCCTTGATCTGGCGCGTCGCCTCGATGCCGTTCACGTCCGGCATCTGCACGTCGAGCACGGCGACGGCCGGCCGGTATTCGCCGGCCAGTTGCACAGCCTCACGGCCGTCGGCGGCTTCGGCGACCACGGTGATCGCGCCGTCCTCTTCCAGGAATTCGCGAATCCCTTTGCGCACAATGGCGTGGTCATCGGCCAGCAAGACCCGCAAGGGCGCAGACGCGAGAGTGGTCATGGCTGCCGTCCTCGTCAGTCCGCCGGCCTAGCGGCCGACTAACGGCCGGCCGCTGGCCTCCCAGGCGACCATGCCGCCCGTCAGGTCGTAGACGTGCGTGTAGCCCAACTCGGCCAACCGCCGCGCGGCGATGTCGCTCATCCGGCCGCTGCGACAGTAGAGCACGATCTTGGCGACGCGGCCTGGCAGTTGATTCAAGTGGGCGTCAATCTGGTCATACGGAAGGGAGAGGTCCGTGTTCGCCAAATCTCCTTCGTATGGGACGTGGACGTTGACCAGGGTGAAATCTTTCGGCCCCGCCAGCATTTTGTCCAACTGGTCAGCAGCGATCCGGGTGACGGACGCGCTCACCACCGGTGTCGGCTGCGGCGTAGCCTGAGCCGCGGTACACGCGCCCAAGATCACGCCAACGGCCAGCAACAAGACGATCACAATCGGCAGCTTCATTTTCTTGCTCCTGGCGCGCAACAGACTCCGGCAATCACGCAGACCGCCGAGGTCCAGGCGCGCAAACGTCGCGCTTCAAACACCCAGCTTCTGTCGTAGCTCATCGAACTCCTGCGATGTGATCTCGCCGGCCGCCAGCCGGCGACGCAGTGCCTCCAGCACGGCATCAGATCCCGAGCCGCGCGCGGCTCCCTTCGAGGTCGAGCGTGTGAGCACCACGACCAACCACACCAACAGGCCCAGGAACAGGCCCCAAAACAGCAACATGCCGAGGCCCCCAAGGAGGCCCATGCTCGAACCCCATCCTCCCATCATCTCTATACCCTCCTTGCCCATAAGTTGGCGGCTTACGAAGTCCTCCACGTCATTCTCAACGGACGGCTCAATTCTTGCACCAATGGGCGAGAAGCGCAACGACACTTCGGCGGGTAGCGCGATAGGCCTTTCGGCGCGGCGCTAATAGTTGATATGGCTCTACCCGCTGACGCCGGATTGGCTTAGAATCCAGACACAGGATTTCACGAAACTCAACTTCGAGGGACCATGATGCAGCGATGTGTCGCCGTTTCCATTCTGGCGCTACTATTGAGCGCTCTACTGCTGGGGGCTTGTAGCGCGGGCGGGCAGCCGGGCAGCCAGGTCAAGTTGGCGCCGGTCTCTGCGCTGCCCAGACAGATGCAGGACGCTCCGGTCAGCGTCCACACGGCCTACCAGTTCGCCGTCGTCAACCCGGACGCGCTGAAAAACGTGCCGTGCTACTGCGGCTGCGGCGCCATCGGCCACACGAGCAACCTGGCGTGTTACGTCAAGGAGTTCGGCGCGGATGGCAAGCCGGTCTTCGACGATCACGCGCTGGGGTGCAGCCTCTGCGTAGACATCGCCACCGATGTAATGAAGATGACCGGCGAGGGCAAGTCCTCGACCGACATCCGGCAGCAAATCGTGAACACATACAGCAAGTTCGGGCCGCCGAATCAGTGAACGGGGAAACAAGGGACGCGTAGACAAGGAAACAGGGGAGAGGGAAACAAGGAGCAAGGTGATCGGTACGCAATTCGCAAGACGAAAAACGCAATGGCTGTTCGCTGGGGTGACGATGGCGCTGGTGGCGCTCGCTCTGCTGGCGCCGCTGCCGGTGACGGGCGCGGCTCCGCAGGAACGACATATCACCATCTCAGCGCACACCTTTGCGTTCGAGCCTGGGACGGTGCGTGTGAACCGCGGCGATACGGTGGTCATCAACCTGGAATCGGCCGACGTGATGCATGGGTTGTACCTGGACGGCTACGAGATCTCAACCCGGGCCGAACCGGGTCAGCCGGGTGAGTTGCGTTTTGTGGCCGATCGCGACGGCGCCTTCCATTTCCGCTGCGCGGTGCCCTGTGGCAATCTGCATCCTTTCATGATCGGCAAGTTGATCGTCGAGCCTAATCTTCCCTGGCTGCGCGCCGTGGCGGCGACGCTGATCGCGGCAGTGGGCGCCGGGGCAGTGTTCTGGAAGTGATGTTTTCGGATATCAGGTATTGGGTATTGGGTATTGGGTATTGGGTATTGGGTATTGGGTATTGAGATATGCCCAATACCTGATACCCAATATCAGCAAGGCCGTATATGCACTACGCCATCAGCGAAATTCCGGTCATCAAGCGCTTCCTTAAGAGCCGCTGGCTGCAATGGGGCATAACCGTCGTCACGTTGGCCGTGTTCCTGGTGGTGATCCTGACCGGGCTTTTTGGCACACCGGCGGGTAACCACAACTTCGGCATTGTCTACGTGTGGCTAGTGTGGTGGGCACTCCTCAAGCTGATATTTGTGCCGTTTTTGGGCCGCTTCTGGTGCAGCGTTTGCCCGATCCCTGCGCCGGGCGACTGGCTGCAGCGCCGCGCCATGATTACGCCCAGGCGGGGTGGAAAGCTTTACACCCTCGCCACGAAGCTGTTCCGCAAGCCCGGCAGTTTCGGGGCGCGACCTTGGCCGAAGTTCTTGCGCAACATCTGGGCGCAAAACCTCGGCTTCCTGGCCGTGGCTCTCTTCTCCGCGCTGATCCTGACCAGCCCGCTGGTCACGGCGTTGACTCTGCTAGTTTTCATCCTGGTATCGCTGCTGGTGAGCCTTTTCTACGAGCGCCGCGCCTTCTGTCGCTATCTGTGCCCTATCGGTGGCTTCGTGGGTGTGTACAGCCAGATTGCTCCAGTGGCAGTGCGCGTCAAGGACCCGGCTGTATGCGAGAGTCACACGGAGAAGACCTGCTACACCGGCAGCGATGCCGGTTACGGCTGCCCTTACTTCAACCTGCCGCAAAGGCTACAGGCGAACACTTTGTGCAGCATGTGCGGGGAGTGTCTGCGCACTTGCCCTAAGGATAACGTCGCCTTCTACGTACGCGTGCCGGGCGCCGATCTGCTCAACACGCGCGGCCGGCGCATGGACGAGGCGTTCAATGGGCTGATGATGCTGGGCGCCGCCTTCATCTACTCCGTGGTGCTGATCGGCCCCGATGGTGGGCTGAAGGCTACAGCGCGCGCCGTCGGCACGCCAGGTTGGTTCGTCTACGTCGCTGCGCTGCTATCGTTTAGCTTGCTGGTGGTCCCGGGTCTATTCTGGTTGTGTGTACGCCTGAGCCAGGTATTGGCGGGCCGACCCCGGCCCGACATGGTTGACATCGCTGCGGCGGTTCGGAAACGCGACAGCCTGTTCGCCGGCTACGCGACGGTGCTGGTGCCGCTGGGGTTGGCCATCTGGGTCGCTTTCACTCTGTCTTTTACCATGACCAACCTGTCATACGCCTGGCCCGCGCTGTCGGACCCCTTCGGGTGGGGCTGGAACCTGTTCGGCACGGCGGGCATGGCCTGGACGCCGTATCTGTCGGGGGTGATTCCCTACTTGCAGGTGCCGGTGCTCTTGGTCGGGCTGATCGTTGCAGTTGCGCTAGCCATGCGCACCGCTCACCAACATCAGCAGCCATCACGGGCCGCGTTGCCTGTCAGCGCTTTCTGCGCGCTGGCTGTAGTGGGGCTGCTCACACTGTACATGGCGTAATCGAGAATGAAGCGCAGCGAGCTTTTCGCTCTACTGATCGTCCTCGTCGTTCTGCTGGGCCTGCCGGCG
>MNXL01000088.1:0-142 GCA_001871755.1 Anaerolineae bacterium CG2_30_64_16 | reverse complement strand
GTTAAGATCGTGGAGATCGTCGCCCGCGCGCCGGAGCAAGGCGGGTTCAGTCCGGACCGGCTGAGCCTGAAGGCTGGCGAGACGGTGCGGCTGCGGCTGAGCTCGCCTGATGTGGTGCACGGGTTCACCATTCCTGGCCTGG
>MNXL01000384.1 GCA_001871755.1 Anaerolineae bacterium CG2_30_64_16 | reverse complement strand
GAGGCCTTCCGCCGGGACAACGCCCACTGGTTGGCCGACTACGGGTTGTTCATGGCCCTCAAGGCGCACTTCGGCGGCGGGAGCTGGCAGGGCTGGCCGCGGGAGATCGCGGTGCGCGAACCGGAAACTCTGCGGCACTACCGCGACACGCTCGCCGATGACGCAACCTATCACGAGTACCTGCAATGGCTCTTTGCCGAGCAGTGGACCGCGCTAAAGCGCCGTGCCGGAGAGTTGAGGATCCAGATCATCGGCGACGTGCCGATCTTCGTGGCAGAGGACAGCGCCGACGTCTGGGGCCGGCCGGATTTGTTCAAGCTGGACGCGGACAACCGGCCCACCGTGATCGCGGGCGTGCCGCCCGATAACTTCTCCGAGACCGGCCAGCGCTGGGGCAACCCGCACTATCGCTGGGACGTCATGGCGCGCAATGGCTTCCTGTGGTGGATCGAACGGGTGCGCCAACTGCTGCGCAAAGTGGACATCGTGCGCATCGACCACTTCCGCGGCTTCGAGGCGGCCTGGGAGATCCCGGCCAGCGAGCCGACCGCGGTGCGCGGCGCATGGGCGCCCGGTCCGGGCGCCAGGTTGTTCGAGGCCATCGAGGCCGCGCTGGGGGTGCTACCCATCATCGCCGAGGACCTGGGCATCATCACGGCCGAGGTGGACGCGCTGCGGTTGCGCTTCGGTTTCCCCGGCATGAAGATCCTGCAATTCGGGTTTGCACTGGACAACAACCCGAAATACCTGCCACACACCTTCGACAAGAACTACATCGTCTACCCCGGCACACACGACAACAACACGGTGATCGGGTGGTTCAACGAGGAGAAGCGCACGGGGATCGAGAAGTGGAACTGCCTGCGCTACCTGGGCGCCGACGGCAGCGACCTGGCCTGGGATTTCATCCGCCTGGCCTGGCGCTCGGTGGCCAACCAGGCCGTAGCGAACTTGCAGGACGTGATGAGCCTGGGCAACGAAGCGCGCATGAACTACCCCAGCACCCTGGGCGGCAACTGGCAGTGGCGCTACACACCCGCCATGCTCACCGACGCGCTGGGCGCCCGGTTGCGGGAGCTGACGGTGATCTACGGTCGGTAGAGCGATTGGGAATTGGTAAATTGGTAAATTGGTGGGTTGGCCTGGTGTCTCACGCCACCGTACCAATCTACTAATCTACTAATCTACTAATCTACTAATCTACTAATCTACCACCTACCAATCTACTACTCATCGACAGCTCTGCACCGACATCGCGTCCGCGTACATGACGGTTTTGCCCCCCACGCCGTCGTTGTAAGCTCCCAAGAACACCGTCACCCAACTCCCCTTCAAGAAGGTCATATCGTACCCGACCGATTCCCAGGCCTGGCTGTTGAACCGGCCGTGGAACAGCGAGTAGGTCGGCCCATTCCGGACCACCACCCGCAGGTACTGCGTGTCGGAGTCGGCGGCCGTGCTACCCCGCCACACCTGACCGTTCAACGTGATCTGGCGCGCGTCGGCCGGCAGGTAGATCTCCTGGTAACCGGAGCTATAGCTGTAGGTGTTCGTCCCGGACGCGGGGATGCCCACGCGCAGGCTGCGCGTCCCGGCATAGGCCCGTTCGGTTGAGTAAACGGCCGAGTACGTCGTGGCCGGCAGCGTCCAGCCCGTACTGTCCTCGAACCCGCCGTTGACCAGCAGCTCCTGGCACGCGGCCAGGGTGGGGGTCGCGGTCGGGGTCGGTGTGACCGTCGGGGTTGTGGTGACGGTAGCCGTCGGCGTGGCCGTGCCCGTTTGGGTCGGCGTAGCCGTCATCGTCGGTGTGGGCGTCGGCCCGGCGCACGCCTGCAGGCTGACGTCATCCAGGTACATCCATGTGCGGCCGGCGCTGCCGGTGCTGTCGTTGTAGACCTCGAAGTACAAGATCAAGTTTTGACCCCGGTAGGCCGTGACATCGAAGGTGGCCTGCTTCCAGGCCCGATCGTTCTCCAGCACCTGCATCAAGGTCGCGACCGTGCCGTAGCTGATCGGATCCAGCAGCAGGGCTCGCTGGAAGTCATTGGCTGTGGCGTCAGTAGCCGGGTAATACCAGAAGGTAAGGAGCGCCGACGTCGCGTTGGCCGGGATGTTGATCGTCTGGTGGACGCTGGAGTAGGTCGCGCCAACCGGCGCGATCTCTCCCAACAGGTTGTGCTCCGGTGGGCCTGCGGCCCGGACCGCAGAGACCTGGGTGGTCGGCAACAGGCCGAGCCGCGCCGCCCGCGCGCCGCTGTGATACACGCTGGTGGTGTAGCTGGCCTGGCTGTCGGTCACCGGCATGATCCAGTCGCTATCGTTCTCGAAGCCGCCATTGCCGACCCGCTCACTGCACACGACGGTCGACGTCGCGGTGGGTGTGGGCGTATGCGTCGGCGTAAGCGTAACCGTCGCGGTTTGCGTCGCGGTTGGTGTGTGGGTGGCCGTCGGTGTCAGCGTCGCGGTGGCGGTTTCCGTGGGCGTAGCGGTCGCGGTCGGGGTCAGGGTCTCGGTCGGCGTGAGCGTTTCCGTTGGCGTCAAGGTCGCGGTGGGGGTTTCGGTCGGCGTGCCGGTGGCCGTGGCGGTTGGCGTCTCGGTCGGCGTGGCTGTCTCGGTCGGCGTCGCGGTCGCGGTTGGCGTGTCCGTGGGCGTGCCGGTCTGAGTCGGCGTCGGCGTTGGGGTGGCGGTCGGCGTCGCGGTCGCAGTGGCCGTGGGCGTGTGTGTGCTCGTCGGTGTGGCGGTCGGCGTCGGGGTCCGGGTCGCGGTGGGTGTGCGGGTCGGCGTTGGGGTCGCGGTTGACACTGCGCACGCCTGGAGGCTGACGTCATCCACGTGCATCCAGGTGCGGCCGGCGCTGCCGGCGCTATCGTTGTAGACCTCGAAGTAGAGCACCAGGGTCTGGCCCCGATAGGCGCTGAGGTCGAAGGTTGCCGGTTTCCAGGTCCGGTCATTCTCCAACACGCGCAGCAGCTCCTGCACCGGCGCAAAAGTCACGCCGTTCAGCAGCATGACGCGCTGAAAATCGGCCGCGATGTCGTCGGTGCCCGGTCGGTACCAGAAAGACAGGGTGGCTGACGCGATCCCGGATGGGATGCTGACCATCTGATACCCGCTGGAGAAGGTGGCGCCGGCCGGTGCGACTTCACCCAGCAAGTTGCGTTCCGGCGACGCGAATGCCTCAGCCCGTGTTACGAGCGTCGTGGGCAACAAGCCAAACCGCCCGGCCCGCGCGCCGCCGTGATGCTCGTCAGCGGTGTAGCCGGCCTGACTATCGGTCAGCGGGAAGGTCCAGCCGGCCGTAATCTCAAACCCGCCATTGCTGACCAACTCGCTGCAAGTGAGCGGCGCCTGTGTCGCGGTCGGCGTGGCCGTCGGCGGGGCCGCTGCCGGGTATCCATGCAGTATCAAGGGAAGATAAGTGTGCAACGCGGTAGCCGCGAAATGCGCTGCAGCGTTCGGCGCGGCCAACTGCGCGCCCCACGCGGCCTGAGAACCGATCACGCTGTTGCCCGCGAACATAACGCTCAACAGCAAGGCCAGGGAGAGGATCAGACGTTGTGACATGGGTCGCTCCTTCCGGTCACACTCGCCCACAGTGTTGACCGCGCCATCATAGATGACTACAGTCAACTTTGCAATAGGAACAAAGTACTATTGCCGATCAGCGTCGGGGGCATTGGCCAGAATTGCCTCAATCCGTGCCAGCACGTCCACTGGCAGGCTGACATCCGCAGCCTTGACATTGGCAAGGACATGTTCCGGCCGGGTGGCGCCGGTGATTGCGCTGCTGATCTCCGGGAGGCGCAGGACCCAGGCCAACGCCAACTGGCTCATGCTGATCCCCAACTCCGCGGCGAGTTTGCCCAGCTTGCGCACCTTGGCGACGTTCTCGTCGGTCAGTTCGCGATCCAACCAATTACTGATCGCGGCGCGGCTGCCGGCGGGGATGCCATCGTTGTACTTGCCGGTGAGGATGCCTTGCGCCAGCGAGCTGAAAACGGTCAGGCCGATGCCGTGCCGATTGGCGACCTGGATCACCCCGTCCTCGATGTGCCGGTCAAGCATGTTATAGCGCGGCTGCTCTACCTGCGGTGGATAGGCATTGATCCCGCGCGCCATCCCCACCGCGCTCTCGATCTGCGCGACCGACCAGAAGCTGGTGCCCCAATAGAGCACCTTGCCCTGGTGGATCAGGTCGTCCATTGCCCGCACCACCTCTGCCACCGACGTGCCGGCATCGTAGCGATGCGCAAAGTAGATGTCGAGGTAATCAGTGCCCAGCCGCTTCAGGCTGGCGTGGGCCGATTCCATGATGTGCTTGCGGCTGAGCCCGTGGTCGTTGACATTGTCGCTCATCGGCCAGAAGACCTTGCTTGACAGGACCAGATCACTGCGCCGGAACGGCTTGAGCGCTGCGCCGGCCAACCGCTCCGCTTCGCCACCCGCGTAGACATCCGCCATGTCGATGAAGTTGATCCCATTCTCGACAGCCGTCCGGATGCACTTCTCGGCCGTGTTGTCTTCGACACTGCCGCCGTAGGTCAGCCAGCCACCCAACGAAATCACGCTAACCTGCATCCCTGCCGAACCCAATCGTCGATATTGCATGAGATATGCTCCTTGTGCCACGTCAATCGATCCGCCAAGTTGGCCCTTCTTCTGTCTCGTAGAGATTCTACACTATTGCACGACATAACTGCAAACGCGGTCGCCCGGCAGACAAGCCGGAAACGTTGGCGCTCTTCTGAGTCAGTCCACCGGCAATGGCAGCCAGTAAGTCAGGCCACCTACGGCCGCCAGGCCATCTTTTCCCAGAACCAATACTGCAACACGTTCGCATCGATGACTTTGCGGACATCGCTGCCGTCGGAGCGCATGACGTAGATGGCCCACTGTCCGCTGCGGTCGGAGCGGAAGGCGATCCACCCGCCGTCGGGCGACCAGACCGGCAGGCCGTCACTGTGTGGCTCGTTGGTCAACCGCACCTTGTTCGAGCCGTCGCGGTTGATCCGGTAGAGCTCGAAGTTGCCGTCGTCCTTGGAGATGTACGCCAGTTGCTGGCCGTTCGGGGACCAGGCTGGCTGGCCGTCACCACCGCCCGTGGTCAACCGCTGGCGCTCGCCGCTGTCGGCGTGGGTGAGCCAGAGACCGCAGTCGGCCCCGTAGCAGCCGCGATGCGCGATCCAGTTGTCCACCGGGCTCCAGGCCGGGTACTCCCCGGCATCGATCGGATGCAAGCCGGAGCCGTCGCTGTTGAGGATGTACATCGTGTCTCCGCCTTGGGCCGACAACCGATCACCACCTGGCGATAACGACGGATATTCGCCACCCAGGATCACCAACCGTTCACCGGAAAGATCTGGATTGGCCACGTAAATACCAGGTTTGTCGCCCATGGCCGCAGGCCAGGCAAAGTAAACCACCTGCTTGTAGTCGTGCGAGAAGGCCACCTCGGTGCGCCATTCCTTCAGGAACTTATTCTCGCCGCTGGCGAAGTTGTACTGCCACAACTCCCAGCGGTCGGCGTCCATGTTAGCAACCGAGTAGAGCAAGACCCCACGCAGCCCGCCGCCCGGCTTTGCGGCCGCGCCCGGCGTGGGCGTGGGCGGAGGCGTGGGCATGTCCTCGGGTACGGTCAGCGCGGCCACGTCCCCGGTCACTTCGACCAGCTCCGCGCTGACCCATCCGGACACTCCCTTGAAACAACAAATCTGTAGCCAGTCGCTGGCCTCGTTGCGGCCTACCACCTCAAAGCTTTCAGTCTGATTGGCCGAGGCGATCACAAGAAAAGCGGTCCCGGGTCCGTCGCGCACGTTGATCGTCTGACCCTTCACGGCAGCCTGCGGCGCCTCCGACGTCGGCGTGACGGGCGCCGGAGTGTCGGTAGGAGGTATCGTCGGTGTGTCCGTCGGCGGCGCGGGCGTCGCGGTGGGTGGCGCCGGTGTGTCCGTGGGTGGCG
>MNXL01000386.1:5449-5988 GCA_001871755.1 Anaerolineae bacterium CG2_30_64_16 | reverse complement strand
TACGCAATACGCAATACGCAATACGCAGTACGAAAAGCTCGCCAATGCTCAACGCATCAACGGATAGAACCGTTGCCAGGGCTTACTCCAGAAGGTCCACGCGGCCGGCGAGAGGAAGCTGTCTGGACCTTGGCCGGCCGTCAGCGTCAGCGTGTACTGGGTGGCTGGCCGGAACGCCGCGTGCGTGATCAGCGCCTTGACGTCATCCTTCGAGACGACCGCGAACGCGAGCGGCGGCTCGAAGTCTAGCTGCAGCGTGTCCCCGGTGATCGGCCGGGAGAAGGTGAGGATCAGCGCCGCGTCGAAGGTGAGCACCGGCGGGTCCGGCAGCCAGAGGACCGGCTCGACCTGGGTCAGGGCGGTGATGGTGATCGGCTCGGACGCGGCCTCGTTGCCGCCCGCGTCGAAGGCCAGGGCCTGCAACACGTGCGGGCCGGGGAGGTCCGGGGTCCAGGTGAAGGTCTGGGACGCGTTGACCGCGGCGATAGAAGCGCCCCCCCATCCCCCCAACTCTTCGACCGGCCCTTCGACAAGCTCAG
>MNXL01000386.1:0-5440 GCA_001871755.1 Anaerolineae bacterium CG2_30_64_16 | reverse complement strand
CAGGGCGGGCCTCTGGGGGGAGCAACCCACCCCCAGGATTGGGGGCCGTGGGGCAATTCTCAAGGCAACCCTGCATGGCGACCGTCTGTCCGTCCACCTGCCAGGCGAGCAGGGTGACCCCCACATCGTCGGTCATCGTGGCCGTGAGCGTGATCGGTTGTCCGAGCGCCGCGAGCTCCCCTGCCGCAGCCAGGCTGACTGCCGGTGGTGTGGCGTCGCCGCCGGCCCCGATCACCTTGCGCGGGTTGTCGGCCATTGTCGTCAGGTAGGTCACCGCCTCGACGTTGCGCCGGGTCTCCGGGCCAATCACCGTGGCCGGCGGGTAGAAGCCGGGGTTGCCGGTCTTAGGGTACATCTCGAAGGTGAATGCGAAGATCCCCTGCGCGCCGTAGAGCCAATCTACCGCGTCCCCCGAGGTGGTGTAGAGATCACTGGCTTGCTGCGACGTGTACCCGTTGGTGCTGGCCATGTGGTCACCCAGGCGCACGAAGGCCCGCAGGTCATCGGGGTCCATGTCCGGCGGCTGGTCCAGGTAAGTGTAGCCGTAGGGATAGAGGATTAGCTCTCCGTAGGTGTGAAAGGTGATCGCGGCGGTGATGTCGGGGTGGGCCAGCGCAAAGTCCCGCACGACCTGGGTCTCGGGCTCGGAGAAGGCCGCGGGGCCGCGATAGGTCTCGCTGCTCGGGTAGGGGCTGGAGCCCTCGCCGCCCCAGCGGTAGCCGTAGTTCCGGTTGAGGTCCACGCCATAGCTGCCGTCGCCGTTCGGGCGGCGGTTTTTGCGCCAGTAGAGGTAGTAGCCGGCCGCCACGTCGTACTCTCCGCCGTCCGGGTTGACGTTTGGCAGCACCCAAATCTCTCGCTGATTGACCAGGTTGGTCAGCGCCGGATCCACGCCGTATCCCGCGGTGAAAAGCTCGATCACGGCCAACGCCATCTCCACGGTCAGATGCTCCCGTGCGTGGGTCAGCGCCATGAACAGCACCGCGGGCTCGGTTGGGTCGTCCAGGTCCGGGTCATCGCTGATCTTCACCGCCGGGATGGCGCGGCCCTCCAGGCTGAGGCCAGCCGTGGTCACGCGCACGATGTCCCGATGGGCGTTGGCCGCGGCCTGGATCGCGTCCAGCATTTCGGCGTAGTTGTGGTAGTCGTTGTCGCTGGGCGGGAAGTCCAACGGTGTGACCGACAGCGGCTCCAGCCCTTGCTTGAGCAGCCTGGCCAGCCCCGCGCTGTCCACGACGGTGGTGACGGTACCAGGGCCGACCGCGTCGATGGCGATGCCGGCCTCGACAAGGGCGGTCCGCGCGGCGCGGTCCGCGGCCGGCAGCGTGACCTGGTACAGTGGCGGGGGTGGCGCGCTCGCGGCCGTAAGGATCGGCAGGGCGCTCACCAGCCAGACAGCCGTGACGAGCAGGATCGTTTTCCTCCGACGGGTGCGGGACATCGTGCTCACCTCCCTGTAGATTGGCGTATTGTACCACAAATCTGCCGAAGGGCCTTACCCGATTACGCCCTTCGGCCCTGGTTGTGGTATAATCAAGACCTGCCGGGCGCGGGTGTCTTGCATCCTGTCACCCGGTTTTGCGCGGCTATGAGTGGGATGCGTCTACAAGTAACTTCCCGTCTAGACCCGAAGGGTTTTCAGCAGCAGCGATCCCCTCCTCTAGCACGCTACGGAAACCCTTCGGGTCTTGTCCGGTGAAAGGAATAAACCATGTCGCAGGAGTTCTACACGGTCGATATTTGCGGTCTGACGCGCAACTTGCCGTTGTTCGAGGTGGCGCCAGGCGTGCGGATTGCCATCTTCAACATGCTGGGGGACACGCCGGTCGTGGAAGCCATTGCGGCCAGTCTCGCCGGTCGATTGCCCAAGGACGGGGACGCCCTGATGACTGCTGAGGTCAAGAGCATCCCGCTGGCGCACGCGTTGTCGGTGCGGATGGGGATCCCGTATGTGATCGCGCGCAAGACGCGCAAACCGTACATGGTCGGCGCGACCAGCGTCGAGGTGGTGTCGATCACGACGGGCGCGCCGCAGACCCTCTGGCTGGACGGCAAAGACCTCGACCTGGTGAACGGCAGGCGGGTCATTTTGATCGATGACGTGATCAGCACGGGCAGTACGTTGATCGGGATGCACAAGCTCGTCGAATCGGCCGGCGGTACGGTGATCGCGGATGCGGCAGCCTTCACCGAGGGCAACGACCCGGAGAAGTGGCAGGATGTGATCGCCATCGGCAATTTGCCGGTGTTCCTGGGATAATCTTGAAAAACGCGTGCAGGTGACAAGGCAAGTCTATGTGGATCGAAAAAGTCGCGGCCATCGAACGCCGCTATGATGAACTGAATCAGGAGATGGCCGACCAGACGGTGGCGACCGACCCGGAGCGCCTGACCGAGCTCGCGCGCGAAGGGTCCGAGCTGACCGAGATTGTGGGTCTTTACCGGGCGTACCGCGCTGCGGAGACGGAAATGGCCGGCGCGCGGGAGTTGGCGCACACCGAGGATGACCCGGAGATGACCGAGCTGGCCGAGGTCGAGGTGGCGCGGCTGCGTGAGGAACAGGAAGCCCGGTTGGAGCAGTTGCAGCGGTTGCTGGCGCCCAAGGACCCCAACGACGAGAAGAACGTGATCGTCGAGATCCGGGCGGGCACCGGCGGCGATGAGGCAGGGCTGTTCGCGGCCGATCTGTTCCGTATGTACACCCGGTGGGGCGAACTGCACGGCTACAGGACCGAGATGCTGAGTCATCACGAGACCGGCGTCGGCGGCTTCAAGGAAGTGATCTTCCAGGTGCGGGGCCGCGGCGCCTATTCGCAGCTCAAGTATGAGAGCGGTGTCCACCGGGTGCAGCGCGTGCCGGTCACGGAGGCCCAGGGCCGCATCCACACCTCCACCGCGACCGTGGCGGTGTTGCCCGAGGCGGCCGAGGTGGACGTGGAGATCGGCCCCAACGACGTGCGCATCGACGTTTTCCGGGCGACCGGCCCAGGCGGCCAAAGCGTCAACACCACCGATTCCGCGATCCGGGTGACCCATCTGCCCACGGGCATCGTGGTGAGCTGCCAGGACGAGAAGTCGCAGTTGCAAAATCGCACCAAGGCGATGGCGATCCTGCGCGCCCGGTTGTACCAGGCCGAGCAGGAGCGGCTGGCGAACGAACGCAGCGAGGCGCGGCGCAACCAGGTCGGCACTGGCGAACGCAGCGAGAAGATCCGCACCTACAATTATCCCCAAAACCGGGTGACCGATCACCGGATCGGCAAGACGGTTTATCATCTTACGGCCGTTCTGAGCGGTGAACTCGACGAGTTCATCGAGGAGCTGGCTGCGACGGAGCAGGCAGACAGGGCCTAACCCGTGAGATTCTTGTTTTCTGTGCAAGGATTTCTCTATCGGCTTTCACCGCTTTGGTTGTAAGCGAAGCGGCCTCGTCCGGGTTAGGTTACAGACCATAGACGAGGAGTGAGTTGAACGCGACCCAATTGAAGAGCCTCTTGCCCACGCCGGCCTGGGAAGCTATCTCCGGCAATAGTGAGGGGCAGGAGCGGGATCAGCCAATGACGACTGAACCCTGTGCGGACGCTGCGCCGTTCTCGGCGGCGTCGTTCCCGTTCGTGTGGTCGCTGGATCGGTCCAGCGATGTGGGACGCGCGCTATTGGCCGCGACGCGGCGGTTGCGCGAGGCCGGTTCGGACACGCCGCAACTCGACGGCGCGGTGTTGATGGCGCACGTGTTGGGGGTGAGCAAGACGTGGCTCTACGCCCACCCCACCCGCAAACTCACGGAAGTGGAGATCAGCCGGTACGAAACACTCGTGCGCCGGCGCATGTGCCACGAGCCGGTCGCGTATCTGGTGGGTTACAAATCATTTTTCGGCCTCGACATCACGGTCGACCGGCAGGTGCTGATCCCGCGACCGGAGACCGAACTGCTGGTCGAGCGGGTTCTGAGTTACGTGAAATATCTGATCCGTGAGGGCCACACCCCGCGCATCGCCGACGTTGGCGCCGGCAGCGGCGCGATCGCCGTAGCGCTGGCAGTCAATGCGCCCCAGGCGTTCATCTACGCCATCGACATCTCGGAGGACGCGCTCGCCGTGGCGGCCCGAAACGTCTGGCGTTACGGCCTGAGCGAGCAGGTGCAACTGCTGCCGGGCAATCTACTTGAACCGCTGCCGGAGCCGGTGGATGTGGTCGTGGCGAACCTGCCCTACGTGGCCGCCGCCGCGTTGCCAGGTCTGCCGCGGCAGATCCGTGACTACGAGCCCGCCCTGGCGCTGGATGGCGGGACCGACGGCCTCGCTACCTTTGGCGCCTTTTTCGACGCTTTGGCGTCGCCGGCCGGCCGGGCCAAAATACAGCCCGGCGGCCGGATCTATCTCGAAATCGGGTTGCAACAGGGTCCGGCCGTCCGGGCGTTGGCGGCAAGGGCTCTGCCTGAGGCGGACATCGAGGTGCAGGTGGACTACGCCGGCCTGGACCGGATCGTGGTCATCGAGGTGTAGGTGTCGCGTTATCGCTTGCTGGCTTTGGACATAGATGGCACGACCGTCGATAGCGGCCGGCCGGCCACGCCGCGCGTGCGTGAGGCAATTGCGGCTGCGCAGGCGCGTGGCGTGCACGTCGTGCTGGCGACCGGTCGCGGCTACCTGTCGGCGCGGGAGTACGGCGGCGCATTGGGCGTGCACGACCCGCTTGTCTGCTTCCAGGGCGCGCTCGTCAAGGAAGCGACCGATGGCTGTGCCACGTTGCTGGCGGAAGCGCTGCCCCGAGCGCCGCTTGATGAAGTGGTTGCCCTGGCCGAGGCGCGCGGGCTCGAACTGAGCCTCTACGCCGAGGACGAGATCTACTTCTCTCACACCGCGCATCCGCCGGAGTTTCACGAGCTGTGGTTTGGCCTGCCGAGCCGGCAGGTGCCAACCCTTCGCCACGCGCTCGAACTCTTCGACAACCAGGGCGTCAGGCCGCTCAAGGGGCTGTTCATCGGCGAGCCTGATGACACCGATCGGCTGGCGGTCGATCTGGCCGCGCGTTTCGGCGACCGCCTGACTGTGATGCGTTCGCATCCACTGTTCGTCGAACTGCTCTCGCCGAACGTGTCCAAAGGCCGGGCGGTGGCGTTTCTGGCCGACCGTTTCGGCGTTCCCCAGGCCGCCACGATCGCGGTCGGCGACTCGGGCAACGACGTGAGCATGGTCCGCTGGGCCGGCCTGGGCGTGGCGGTGGCGAATGCGACGGCCGATGTGCTCGCGGTAGCCGATTGGGTCGCCCCGCCGGTGACTGAAGACGCTGTGGCGGTGGTGATCGAGCGGTTCATTTTGTGCTGACTGCATTTGGCCACTTCGAGCCTGTCATTCCCGCGAAAGCGGGAATCCAGAGCTGACTGCATTTGGCCACTTCGAGCCCGTCATTCCCGCGAAAGCGGGAATCCAGAGCTGAC
>MNXL01000339.1:4980-5881 GCA_001871755.1 Anaerolineae bacterium CG2_30_64_16 | reverse complement strand
GAGCGGTGTCCTGAGCCTGTCGAAGGGCCTGTCGAAGGGCCTGTCGAAGGGCCTGTCGAAGGGCCTGTCGAAGGGTCCATCGAAGCATGTCCTGAGCTGAGCCGAAGGGGGCGCAGCCTGCCCTGAGGCCCCTCCCGAGTACATCGAGGGGTACAATCGAAGGGTCGAAGGGCCGCGCCCGGCATGATCAACTGGGTAGACCAAAGGCGTTTACGCGTGATGAAACTGGCACGGGGAGAGAGCCGATGACACAAGAAATCTCGATGGGCGTTCAGGCGCAGATAGCGGAAATCGTCCAGCAGTTCAACGAGACAGCGTTTCGCTACAGCATGTGTCGCTACGTGCCGCGCTTCGAAGGCGCTTATCTGTATCTGGACAGGCACGACCAGGGCCGCGTCGACCCGATTGTCCGGTTGCGTTGGACCGGCGACATGGCAGGCTGGGAGTGCGAGATCTTCAGATACAGCTCGGAACGCTACGAATCAGGCGAGAGTCTTTTCCCGGAATCGGCGTTGATCGACGGCACGGTGGAAGGCGCCATGCAGGCAGGGCTACAAGCATACCCCATCTGACGCGAACAAACTCGCGTACTGCTGGGCTTTTGGTTTCCGGTGTCGCCTGGTTGGTGAAATGGCGCTACAGTCAGGGGGACCAGGTTGCGCTATGGCAAAGAAATCTCTTGGATACGTCGAGCTGGAGTGGGAGTGCTCGAGTTGCGGCAATCGTAACCCAGGCGGGACCAAAACGTGCGCGCAGTGCGGCGCTGCGCATGGGGAGGGGGAGGAGTTCGTCCAGGCAGCCCAGGAAACGATCCTCACCGATGAGGCGAAGATCGCGGTGGCCGAGGCCGGCCCGGACATCCACTGCGGCTACTGTGGTACCCGCAACCCCGCCACCCGCA
>MNXL01000339.1:0-4958 GCA_001871755.1 Anaerolineae bacterium CG2_30_64_16 | reverse complement strand
GGACCTGACCGAGGGCCGGGCGCGGGCCGCCGACCGCGTGGTGGGCGCATTCCGGTCCCAACCGGCGCCGTCGATCACGTGCCCATCGTGCGGGGCCGCCAACCCGGGCACGGCGCGTCAGTGCCAACAGTGCGGTGAAAGCCTGGTCCCGGCTGAGCCACCGGCCCAGCCAACCGCTCAGCCAGCAGCGCCAAAGCCCGGTGGCTGCGGCAGGCTCCTGCCGTTGATCCTGGTCGGCATCGTGGCAGTGATCGCCCTCTTCATCTTCTTGAGCTCGCGCACGTCCGAGTTGGTCGGGGAAGTGTCGGGCGTCAACTGGCGCCGCGCCATCGCGGTGGAGGCATTCGTCCCCGTGACGCGCGAGGCCTGGCGCGATGAGATCCCGGCCGGCGTCGAGATCGGCCGCTGCCGGCAAGAGGTCCACCACGTGCAAGACGAGCCGGAGGCCGGAGCGAAAGAGGTATGTGGCACGCCCTACGTGGTGGACAAGGGCAGCGGGTACGGCGAGGTCGTCCAGGACTGCCGCTACCAGGTCTACGCGGACAGGTGCGAGTATCAGACCGTGGTGTGGCAGAGCGTCGCGCCGCTGGTGTTGGAGGGGACCGACCTGAACCCGCGCTGGCCAGCGGCCAACCTGGGGACAGATCAGCGCGCTGGCGGCAGCAGCGAAACGTACACCGTCGTCTTCGATACTGACGGCAACCGATACACATATACGCCGCGCGACGCCGCGGAATTCAGCCAGTACGGCATCGGCAGCCGGTGGCTGCTGAAGGTGAACGCGTTGGGCACGGTCACTAATGTGAGCCCGCGTTGAGAATCCGAGAGCCCGCTGGGTCGCCCGTTCGACAAGCTCAGGCAGTACACAGCCTGTTTGCCAATGAATACCAGCTCTGCTACACCGGTGATGGCGCGTGAGCACCTCGTCGGCCTGCTGAGTTCCAGCGACATCCGCTTCAGGCGCGCGCGGCGGGGATATTGGCGCGGGGAAAGAATCGAGCGCGCCATTCATGGAGTGGATGGCGGCTACCGGGGACAGCTACGCTTCCGGATCGAGTACAGCCCCGGGAGTGGGTTTGCAGGACAGGTCTACCGGGCTGTAGTGGAGACGTCTTGGAACAACGACGTTCGCGCGGCAGATTGGACCTCCCCAGTTGCCATCAAGGTCTTGCGTCCTCGCAACCGGTGGAAGGAGGCCTTCCGAGACCTGCTCTACCGGCTGAGTTATCAGGGTCCCTACGCTCCCCGCCTGCGGGAAGAAGCGCTCCGCTGCGGGCTGGTCTGGCAAGCACTGCTCTGCATCGCCGGACAGATTGAGTTTGATGGCGCAGCGGTGATAGCCCGGCCACTGGGCTACTACTGGGACGACGAACTCGCCAGCTTCGCCGAACTCCACGAGTGGATCGACGGCCGCGCGGTGACCTATCAGGCTGACCCGCACATGGTCTCACGTTGGCTTCATCGCGGACCCGCGCCGCCCGATTCGGAGATGCGGCGCAAACGAGCATTCATGGATCGCCTGGCAGCCTTGTGCTACGAGATCGGGGCAATCGGTCTTGCCAGGCAGTACGAATGGTACACCTTTGTCTCCCAGGCGAACGTCCTGACCCGCAGCGAGAGGAGCGCCGATCTCGCTGAGTTCGTGGCGGTAGACTGCCGGCCCGGGCTCGCTGTGCCCTTTTTTCTCCCCCTGTCGCCCGTCCACGCCAGGATCATCCTGGATGGCCTGAGCCGAGGCGTCTTCGCCCATTTCGACGAGGTGGACTTCGACCGCCTGGACGCCTACCGCGCCGCCCACGCCGACGCATTCCGGGAAGCCGATGGGCTGATCCAGCAGTTGAAGCAGGATGACGAACGCTACCGCCAGGGGTTACCGGATTTGTGGCACACCAGGACGCTGCTCCTGAGAGATAAAGCGCGCAGGCAAGCGATCAAGACCGCCGTGATCGAGAACTGGCGCAAGACGGATACGATCTCCCCCACCGAAGCAGCAAGGCTCAAAAACGGTCCACGCCACCTCCTGCCCTATCTGATCCTGGAAGGACTGCCGATAGTGGGTCATCCTCTGCTTCGCCTCCTGGGGCACGAGGGTTACCGACAACACCTCAGCCTGGCCATCCGTCAACCGGCTTACCGCCACGCGGTCCTGGATGCGATGCGGGCCGCTGATCTGCTCACGTGGCAGGACGCGGGGCGGATCACCGCGGGCCGGCTGGCCACGCTCGATCACTCGATGCCCCACTATCTGGTTGAAAAACTGCTCCTGAGTTGGCAACCGCCCGCCCTGCATCGGTTCTTTACCGATCCTGAAGCCCGGCGCGCCCTGGCCCGCTCCCTGATCGTCGACAACGTCCGCCTGTGCCTGGACAAGCCCTACCGAGAAACGTGGCTGGTCGCCATCATTGACGAGGGGGTGGCAAAGGGGGTGATCGAACCTGAGGTAGCCGCACTATTGCGCCAGCAAGTCGGCGAGGCACGCATGCAGAGCTACGTCAGGGACTTCGGCATCACCATTGGTCTGGAGGTGCTCGCCAAAGCACTCTACCTCGGGCTGGCGGCCTACGGGGTTTCAACTCGCGACTTTTGGCCCCTGGCTATTGCCGCGTTGAGTCCGATCTCACCCTCGGGGTTGGTCCGCGCGACCTATGTTCTCGCACAACTGGCCTTCGACGCGCCCCACATCGCGCGCCACAGGGATCGCCGACTGCTCCTGAGTCGGGTCCTTGGGTTGATCGCGGCGCCATGGCGCGTGCTGGGAAACCTGTTCGCCCCCCTGGAGATGTTCGCGTATTACAACGACATGTCGCTGCTGTTAGGTGACTATCACATCTCCAGGCTCGCAGCAAAAGTGCCTGTTTTTGGCGGCCGCGGCAAGCTGCTGGAATACGGTGTGTTCAACGCGATCTACAACGTACCGCTGTCGGTCCGCACCGCGCTGGTCGAACGGCAAGGCCGGATTTGACACACCTGCCGATACGTTGTATATCGTCTTGACTTGTGAACGTGCCGGACGCCGGCCGACAAGGAGGCCACCACATGACCAAAGAGCATCTGCCCGAACTTGAAGATCGTTTTCTGCGCTACGTACGGATCGACACCCAGAGCAACGAAAACTCGCAGGAGGTACCCAGCACCGCGAAACAGCTCGACCTGCTGCGACCCCTGAAAGACGAGCTACAAGCCCTGGGCGCGGCCGACGTCGTCCTCACGAGCTACGGCTGGGTCATCGGTACCGCGCCGGCCACTGTTCAGACTGAAGGCGTGCCCACGATCGCGTTCCTGGCTCACGTTGACACCGCGCCCGCGTTCAGCGGCGCCGGTGTCAAACCGATCGTCCACCGGAACTACGCGGGCGGTCCCCTGGTCTTGCCGGACGCACCGGACGACCCGATCACCCCGGAGGACGACCTGGCGCTGGCAGCCAAGATCGGCGAGGACATCGTCACTGCCAGCGGCACGACGCTGCTGGGCGCGGACGACAAGGCCGGCATCGCCATCATCATGACGATGGCCGCGCATCTCTTGCGCCATCCCGAGATCCCACACGGCCCCGTCCGCATCGGTTTCACGGCCGACGAAGAGATCGGCCGCGGGGTAGCCCACCTCAAGCTCGATGACCTGGGGGCTGACGTGGCCTACACGCTTGACGGTGGACTCCCCGGCGAGGTCACCTGCGAAACCTTCTCGGCGGACAAAGCCGTGGTCAAGATCACCGGCGTCTCCACCCATCCCGGCACAGCCAGGGGGAAGCTGGTCAACGCGCTGCTGTTGGCGGCCAAGTTCATCGACTTCCTGCCGCAACACACCCGCACCCCGGAAACCACCGACGGCCGCGCCGGGTTCATCCACCTCTACAAGGTGAACGGCACCGCGGCCGAGGCCGAGCTGCATCTCATCCTGCGCGATTTCGAGCTGGACGGGTTGGCCGCGCACGGCGAACTGCTCCAGGCCCTGGCCAGGACGCTCCAGGCCGCCGAACCGCGAGCGCGAGTCTCGTGCGCCATCACGCCGCAGTACCGCAACATGCGCTACTGGCTCGAAAAGGACATGCGGCCGGTGGAGCTGGCCATCGAGGCGCTCAAACGGGCGGGGATCACCCCGGTCAGCCGACCGATCCGCGGCGGCACGGACGGCTCCGGTCTGACCGCGCTGGGCGTGCCGACGCCAAACCTGTTCACCGGGATGCAAAACCCGCACGGCCCGCACGAATGGATCAGCCTGCAAGACATGGCGAAGGCAACCGGGGTTTGCCTCAAGCTGGCCCAATTGTGGACGGAATCTCCCAAAGATGATCCCGCAACACCGGCTCGCTAACTACTGGATCCTCGGAATCGGCTTCGGTTTCGCGGCCGCGGTCCAACCCGGCCCCTTCCAGGCCTACCTCATCGGACAGACGCTGAAGAACGGTTGGCGCCGGACCCTTTTGGCCGCCCTGGCGCCCCTGCTCAGCGATGGGCCGATCATCACGCTGGTGCTGCTGGTCTTGAACCAGATCCCGGCCCCACTGCGACGTTTCCTGTACCTGGCCGGCGGCGTGTTTGTGCTCTATCTGGCGTGGGGCGCCTTCCGCGCCTGGCAACGGTTCAAGCCGGACGCGTCGGCTTCGCCGGATTCAGCCAGTCACAGCCTGCTCCGGGCCGCGCTGACCAACACGCTCAGCCCCGGCCCGTACATCTACTGGAGCCTGGTCACCGGCCCGATCTTGTTGCGGGGGTGGGCTGAAACGCCGACGCGCGGCCTCGGCTTCCTGGCCGGCTTCTACGGCGCCATGATCATCACGCTCATGGGGCTGATCTTGCTCTTTGGCACAGCCCGCAGACTTGGTCCGCAGGTCAACCGCGCCCTGTTGGGGGTCTCGGCGTTGGCCCTGGCCGGGTTCGGCGGGTACCAGTTGTGGCTGGGGGTATCCTCTCAATAGTCCGGGGCAGCTCAAGACGGATCCGTGATCCGCCGCTCGC
>MNXL01000061.1 GCA_001871755.1 Anaerolineae bacterium CG2_30_64_16 | reverse complement strand
CCGCCCAATGGAGGTCTGAACGCAAACGACACTATCGCTACCCCGGCCAGAGCCCCCTGCAAGTGGCCGGCGCCCCACCGGGCAAGATCAGCTATCTCGATGCTTTGGGCGTGTGAACGCCCACGGAACCGCCGCTCCTGCCCAGAAACGGGCGAGAGCGGCGGAGGCGAAGCCCTGCGCGTGACCCTGGCGCAATGGCGCACCAACACCGCAAAAATCTCACCAACGCAAGGTAGAACCGAGTCGTCTGTTTTGACACGCTCCCTGAGCGGGTTTATAATGGTACCCTAACCCAAAAGAGCCGCATCACAGCGCTGAAAGCCGATAGGGAAATCCTTGCCCGGCAAGCAAGAATCACAGGGGTTAGGGCCTAACCCGTAGGAGCCGGCCTCAAAGCGATGAAAGCCGATAGAGAAATCCTTGCAGAAAACGCGAGGATCTCATGGGTTAGGCTTATGCAGGGGTGTCATCGGAGCCTGCCCGCGTCTTGGGTGGGCTTTTGCTTTGGACTTACTGGCGGTTGTCGTAGTTACTCGGTATCTTCTCAATTTTCCGGGGCCTTACTGCTGTGGCCGCCGTTCGACAAGCTCGGCAGAGCCGCTCACGATGCAGTCTCCTGACCGAGCCACGACGGGCACGGTCGGAGACCGGCCCGAGCTGCCCCCGGATTATTGAGAGGATACGTTACTCGACATACAGCACACAAACATGCAATCATTCAGTCTGAAACGGTTGTTGATCGGCGATCCGCTCTCCACTGCACAACAAGCATACGAGCGACTGACCAAGGTCAAAGCCCTCGCGGTCTTTTCGTCGGATGCGCTCTCTTCGGTGGCTTACGCCACTGAGGAGATCCTGCTCGTGCTGATCCTGGCCGGGAGCGGCGCGGTGCGCCTGGCCTGGCCGCTGAGCCTGGCCATCGCCGGGCTGATCGCGGTCGTGATCACGTCCTACTACCAGACGGTGCACGCCTACCCCAAGGGTGGCGGGTCCTACATTGTCGCGCACGACAACCTGGGTGTGCTACCCGGGCTGGTGGCCGCTGCGGCGTTGACCACGGACTATGTGCTGACCGTGGCTGTCAGCACCACGGCCGGTGTCGCCGCGATTACGTCGGCGTTCCCGGCCCTCTACCCCCATCGGATCGTCATCGCGCTGGCCTCGATCACCTTGATCACCATCGCCAATCTGCGTGGCGTGCGCGAGAGCGGCACGATCTTCGCCATCCCCTCCTACCTTTTCATCATCACCTTTCTGAGCATGATCGCGACCGGCGTCTACCGTTGGTTCAGCCTCGGCATGCCGCCGGCGCTGGAGCCGCAACACGTACCGCCCGCCATCCACGGCCTGACCCTCTTCCTGGCGCTGCGGGCTTTCTCGTCGGGCTGCACCGCGCTAACCGGCATCGAGGCCATCAGCAACGGCGTCCAGGTCTTCAAACCGCCTGAGTCCGACAATGCCGGCAAGACGCTCATCATCCTGGCTATCCTGTCGATCACCATGTTTGTGGGGGTCACCTTTATCTCGCACCAGTTCGGCACCGTGCCGGACGAAGCGACGCACGAGACGGTCGTGTCGCTGGTAGCCCGGACCGTATTCGGTGGTGGCAGCCCGTTCTATTTCCTGGTGCAAGGCGCCACCATGTTGATCCTGATGCTGGCCGCCAACACGTCGTTCAACGGCTTCCCGCGGCTGGCATCGATCCTGGCGCAAGATGACTACATGCCGCGCCAGTTCGCGCTCCTCGGTGATCGGCTGGTCTACTCGAACGGTATCATCATCCTGGGGCTGCTTTCGGCCGGCCTGGTGGTCGCGTTCGGTGGCCAGACGACCCGGCTGATCCCACTGTATGCGGTGGGCGTGTTCATGGCGTTCACCCTATCGCAGATGGGCACGGTGCTGCGCTGGTGCCGGCTGCGCGGCCCGCACTGGCAGTTAAAAGTGGCCATCAACGGCCTCGGCGCGGCGGCGACGGGGGTGGTGTCGGTCGTGATCGCGGCCACCAAGTTTATCTATGGCGCGTGGGCGGTATTGCTGTTCATCCCTCTCCTGGTCGCAGGCTTCCAGGCCATCTACCGGCACTATCAGAAGGTGGCCAGCCAGCTTTCGCTGGAAACCGTGGGCCCGCCCCCCCGTATCCGCCGGCACCGGGCCATCGTCCCGATCGCTGGCGTGCATCAAGGGGTGCTGCACGCGCTGGAATATGCGCGCTCGATCTCGGAGGACGTGACGGCCGTCTACGTCGAGGTGGACCCGGACGAGACTGCGCGTGTGCGGGAACGGTGGGAGGAGTGGGGCTCAGGGGTGCGGCTGATCGTCCTGCCGTCCCCGTATCGCTCGATCATCGGCCCACTCATGGACTACGTCAACAAGGTCGATGACATCCGGCGCTACGACGAGGTGGTCACCATCGTGTTGCCGCAGTTTGTGCCGGCCCAATGGTGGGAAAACCTGCTGCACAACCAGACCGCCTTGCTCATCCGGCTGGCCTTCCTGTTCCGCAGCAACACCATCGTCACCGACGTGCCGTATCGCCTCCAGGCGTAAAGGAAAGATGAGATGAAGATCATTATCGTTGGCTGTGGCCGTATCGGATCGGAGTTGGCGATCCGCCTCAGCACACTGGGACACATGGTCACCGTTGTCGATCCGCAGCGCGAGGCGTTCGATCGGCTGGGCGAAGACTTCCGCGGCCGCATGATCGACGGTGTCGGCTTCGACCGCAGCACGCTGGTGCGAGCCGGCATCGAGACCGCCGACGCGTTGGTCGCGGTCACGTCGGACGACTCTAGCAACGTCATCATCGCCCACATCGCCCGCAACCGCTTCAAAGTGAGCCGGGTGGTGGCCCGGCTGTACGACCAACGCCACATCACCCAGTACCAGGTGCTCGGCATCCAGACTGCATCGACAGTGGCGTGGGGGGTCGATCGACTGGAGCAGATGCTGTGCGCCCCGGATCTGGCTGAGGCCGTGTCGATCGGCAGCGGCGGCGTGGAGATCGCGGACCTGCATCTGCCGCCGGCCCTGGATGGCCAGCCGATCGAGCACCTGCAAACTCTGGGCGAGCTGATCGTAGTGGCTGTGACGCGCGGGGGCGAGACCACCCTGCCCAAACCAGGCACGCGCCTGCAAACCGGCGACCTGTTGCACCTGAGCGTGCCGCGGGGGGCCCTCCCGCATTTTCGGGAAGCGCTGGATCAGGCCGGGAAGGGGGCCGCATGAGCACTTTTGTCTTGATCGTCGGGGGGGGCAAGACCGGTTCGCATCTGGCAGAGCTGTTGTTGGAAGGCGGGTTTCAGGTCAGGGTTGTCGAGCTGCGCAACAGTGTGCTGGCCAAACTCCACAAGGAGCTGCCCACCGAGGTGATCGTGCGTGGGGACGCCACCGACAACCACACGCTGATCGACGCGGGGATCGAACAGGCCGACGTGCTGGCGGCCGTCACCGGCGATGATCAGGTGAACCTGGTGGTGACCAGCCTGGCTCGTTTCCAATTCGGCGTCAAACGGGTCATCGCCCGGGTGAACAATCCCAAAAACTCCTGGCTCTTCACCCCGGACTTCGGCGTAGACGTCGCGCCCGATCAAGCCGATATGATGACCAGGCTGATCGCTGAAGAGATGTCGATGGGCGACATGATGACGTTGCTCAAGCTGCGCCGCGGTGAGGTCTCGCTGGTGGAAGAGAAGATCTCCGTGGGCGCGCCCGCTGACGGCAAAGCGGTACGCGACCTGAAATTGCCGCCCAACTGCACGCTGGCCGCGTTGATCCGCAAGGACGAGGTGTTGACGATCCAGGGTGGCACGGTCCTGCACGCCGGGGATGAGATTCTGGCGGTGGTCCGCAGCGATCAGAAAGCCGCGCTGGAGGCAGTCCTGACCTACAAGCCCGCGCAGCACTAACCTTAGCTGTTGGTGGGAACGCGATACAGGCCGTGCGTCTCGATGTAGAGGCGCACGGCTTCGGGTACCAGATAGCGGGTGGAGCGCCCCGCACGGATCCGCTCCTGGATCTGGTGCGAAGCGATCTCCAGCTCCGGCATGTCGAGCAGGGTGACGCGCTCGCGGATGCCGGGGAGCGCACCCTCCAGATAGTCCCAGTCCAACGGCACGTTGTAGCGAGTCAGCGCCACCAGGCGACAGGCCGCCACCAGCTCCGCGGCCCGATGCCACGTGGGCAACTCTGCCAGGCTGTCATACCCCATCAGGAAGTAGAGCTCACTGCCAGGTTCGAGTTGGCGTTGGATGATGCGCACCATATCGAGGGTGTAGTGCGGGCCGGGCCGGTCGGCGTCCACGCGCGAGGCGCGAAAATCGCTGTTGCCCTCGATGGCGCGCTCGATCATGCGCAGGCGATCCTCAACCGGAGCCAGCCGCCGACCTTGCTTGTGCGGCGGGTCGCCGGCCGGGACGAAATGGACCACAGACAAACCAAGCTGGTCACGCGCCTCCTCGGCCAGGATCAGATGTCCAACGTGGATCGGGTCGAAGGTGCCGCCCAACACGCCGATGCGTTGGATGGTGGGGACGGGGGCGGCGCCGGCGGCGCCAGTGATCAAGGCCCCGGCTTCAGCCTGAAGGCGGGGCCCGGCAGTGTCAGAAGGCATGCTCTTCGCTCCACTCCAATTGCATGTCGCCGATACGCACAATGTCACCCTCGCGGACGCCGCGCTGGCGCAAAGCCTCGGTAATTCCCAACGCCTCGAGAATGCGCTGGAAGCGCATCACCGCGTCGTAATACTCCCACCTGGTCATGATCACGATCCGCTCGATGCGCCGGCCGGTCACCCGCCAGGCGCCATCCATGTCGCGCTCGATCGTAAAGCTCATGTCCTCTTCGGGCGTCAGGTCCGGCACGGCCTCGATCTCGGGCAGCGGCAACGGCGGTGGCAGCTCGGCCAGCAGATCGGCCATCCGATACAGCAGGGCTTCCACCCCCTCGCCGGTGACCGCCGAAATCGCCAGCGGCTCGGCTACTCCCCGCGCGCGCAGCGCCGCGACCAGGTCAGGCCACGCGGCCTGAACGTCGGGCAGGTCCAGCTTGTTCAAGACGACGACCTGGGGCTTCTCCGCCAGCCGCGTGTTGAAGAGGCCCAATTCCTGGTTGATCGCCTCGTAGTCCCCCAGCGGGTCTGGGCTGGTGCCGTTGAGCAAATGGATGAGCACCCGCGTCCGCTCCACATGGCGCAGGAACTTGTGCCCCAGCCCCACACCCGCGTGCGCGCCCTCGATCAGCCCAGGGATGTCGGCCCACACCATGTCCCGATCCCCCAGGACCACCACCCCCAGGCTGGGCTCCAGCGTGGTAAACGGATAATCGGCGATCTTGGGCCGCGCCGCGCTGACCCGGGCCAGCAGGGTGGATTTGCCGGCGTTGGGCATCCCCACGATCCCCACATCGGCCAGCAATTTCAGCTCCATGCGCAGCCACAGCTCTTGGCCCGGCTCACCGTTTTCGGCGATGCGCGGCGCCTGGTTCGTAGCCGACCGAAACGCGCGGTTGCCCCGGCCGCCCCGGCCCCCGCGTGCCACCAGGGCGCGCTGATCGGGAGCCACCAGGTCGGCCAGCAGTTGGCCGGTTTCGGTGTCATACGCGACCGTGCCGACAGGCACAGAGATCAGCAGATCTTCACCCTGCGCGCCGGTTTGATTCTTGCCGCGGCCGTGCGCGCCGTTGGGCGCCCGGAAGTGGACCTTCTTGCTGAAGGCCACCAGGGTGTTGACCTGCGGGGCGACCACCAGATAGACATCACCGCCCTTGCCGCCGGCGCCGCCGCTCGGCCCGCCGCGCGGGACGTGCGCCTCCCGGCGGAACGCCACCACCCCATTGCCGCCATCCCCGGCCTTTACGTAGATCTTGGCTTCATCGATAAACATCGCTCGCTCCGTTCATAAAAACGCAAAACGAAAAACGTAAGCGCCGAGCCACGTTTTGCGTCTTGCGCCGCACACTACTACAGTTGGGCGTAAGTCCTTTGGCAGTTGCAGAACACGCCGCCCAACTGTTTAAAGTACTTTGCGCATATCCTTCAACTGCACAAGGATTTCCGCCGCAAAGTACTACCATGTGAGAATACACGCGATCCCCGCCCTTGTCAAAACCCTCCCCGTCCCTTTCGACGCCCGCGCGCTTACACAA